>CAYZLH010000024.1:0-14518 GCA_964478795.1 uncultured Bdellovibrionales bacterium
AGCAAAGAGTTATTCGATTACGAAAGCTGGGCGACTTCTCTCTCTATGTCGCCGGATTCTTTTCCGACAGCTTCAACCGCAAGCTGATCGACGTTGACTATTACATTGGCATGGGGGGCGCGGCCTATGAGTCCGTTGCGCTGATGGAAGAAAAAAAATCTAAGTCACAACTTTTTATGGAACTTTCAAAAAGGTTTCCTGATTTTGTGGAAGTCTTGGGGCAAATTAGCGAGGAGTCTGGCTTTAATTTGGCGAACGATAAAGATTTGCTGCGAATGTATGATTTGTATTTAAAGACGGGCAGCGACCGTAAGGCAAAGCAGCTGGCTAAGGCAGGAATTGTCGCCCCCCTACAATCCGTAAAGAAAAAAGAGGGGAGCGAGAGCTAAGCGGGTCGAACAATCGCGTTTGATTTATTCAATCGTGATGGATTTGATCTTATCGCCTTGCTTGATGCTTTCAACGTTTTCAAAGCCCTCTACAACTTTGGCAAACACTGTGTACTGTCCGTCAAGATGGGGATGAGTTCCAAGCATGATGTAGAATTGGCTGTCGGCAGAGTTTGGATCGGCGGTGCGGGCCATGGAAACAATTCCCGGCACGTGCTTGATGGAACTAAACTCGGCCTTTAATTTCGTTCCTGAGCCGCCGGCGCCAGTTCCAGTAGGATCGCCCGCTTGGACCACAAATCCAGGAACCACGCGGTGATAGACGATTCCAGTATAGAACCCCTCAGCGATTAGTTGGGTGATACGTTTCACGGTGTTTGGAGCTTCATTCGTAAAGAAGCGCCACTTTACGGTTCCACCGTTTTCGAGGGTCATGGTGGCAACGGCTTGCGAAAGTCCATCGGATTGTACGGTCAAATCATAATTGGGCATTTTTGTTTCTCCTTGAGTGGCGGGTGCAGATTCTGGCGCGTTAGTGGTGCCTTCTGTTACAGCAGGAGTTTCTTCCGCGCCTTCCATCTTGCCCTTGAAATAAAAGGCAGCGCCAGCCGCCAATGCCACCAAAACCAAGATTGCTAGAACGAGTTTGATCTTACCTGTCATTTGACACCTCTATATCGCTTCGGTTATCGATACTGAGGATACTAAATTTTTCGCAATAGACGGGCAAATGGAAAAACAAGAAAAGCCATTCTGGGACCATCTCGATGAGCTGCGTAATAGACTAATGAATTGTCTTTATGCGTTGGTGCCGGCGTCGATCGCAGGCTATTTTTTTCGCATGCCAGTACTGGAGTTTCTTAAGGAGCCCTTATTTCAGGCCCTTCCTCCGGAAAAGAGAAACCTTTATTTCACTGGGCTGTTCGAGAGCTTTTTTAATCACCTCCAGATTTCCATATTAGTGGGTGTGTTTTTGGCGGCCCCGTATTTTCTCTACCAGCTGTGGGCATTCATTGGACCTGGACTACATAAGCATGAAAAGAAGTTAGCGATTCCGTTTGTTGTTGCTGGGACCATTTTCTTTTTTCTAGGTGCGGCGTTTGCGTATTATTTGGTGCTCCCCGTGGGGTTTAAATTCTTCGTCGAGTTTGGTGCACCGATGGATGTTCCGATGATCACGGTAAAAGAGTATTTCAGCGTACTCTTTCGGCTGCTATTGCTGTTTGGGGTGAGTTTCGAATTTCCCGTTATATTGGTCATGCTGGCGAAGATGGGGGTTGTTTCTCACGCATTGTTGTCCTCTCATAGGAGAACGGCAATTATTGGAATAACAGTGGTTTCGGCGCTGTTTGCGCCGCCGGATATTCTATCGATGTTGATGATGATGGCCCCGCTATATGTTTTTTTTGAGGGCGCGCTGAAAGTAATTTGGCTAATGGAAAGAAAAAAAGCCCCCCAAGCCTGAGTTTTTTTCAAGCTGTGGGGAGGGAGGCTTTTTTGAGGAGAAGACTTTCGAAACTTAGCCGACCTTTTTGTTGGCTTTGAAGTGTTCGTACTGTTCTTCTTTTTTCTCGTAATCTTGGCAATGTTCGCCGTGCTTATTGATCAAGCCGAATTTGAATTGATCAAAGTGCTCAGCACAAAATTCAAACTTACTGGGAGAATGCTTGCAGCCCTTGACTTTGCAGTGAACGGCGCCGCCTTCTACCTTATTTGGTTTTCCGTGTTTCTTGTCGCCCATGATTGCTCCCGTATCTTTGCCTACCAAGGATGGATTTCCTTGTAGCACTAAACTTGTCGGGTATTGGGGACAATACTTTAGTGAATTAATATAGAATTATATTTATATAATAAAATCAATCACTTGAAATTCTATAAAGTATCTGGGCAAAAGCCTCCAATTCAGCAGAAAATTAATAAAATGGTCGATAAAGAGGATCTGGGGGATACGGGGTATGAAATTCACTAATATTGCCAATTGGGGCCTATTTTCCTGCCTATTTGGAGCGATTCTGTTGCTGGGCAACAGCCCTCTGGCTGGCGCTGCAAAATCTGAAGTGCAGGTTAGCGCACTTGTTTTAAAAGTTGAAGGCAAGGGCGCCGCGCAGGTTAGGAGAAAATCAGGAGTGACGTCGTCCTTAGGGATCAACCAGGAAATATTTGCTGGCGACAAAATCACCACGGATAAAGATTCACTGGTCGAGCTCGGACTAGTTGACGGGACCTTGATTAAAATCGGTACGAATTCCGAATACATCTTTAGTAGCGGCCAGCCACAAAAAGGGTTTTTAAGTCACATCTTTCAACTAACAAAAGGGTCCGTACGCGCTCTTATTGAAAAACGAACAGAAAAAAAGACAGTAAAGTTTCGAATCAACACCCCTTCCGGAACAATGGGCGTCCGCGGAACGGAAATTCTTATCACTCATAGTGATAAGGACGAAACGACGAAGCTGTTTTTACTGGAAGGTGTGGCCGGGTTTGGAAACCCAAACTGTGACAAAGAAAAAATTTGTATTTCCGTTACTGGCGGGAATTGGTCACAGATCAAAAAGGGGCAAAAACATCCGTCTCCCCCCCGTCCTTTCACGGGCCAAGACCTGTTGGCAGAAACAACAGATGCTGCTGGTGTAAAGCAAAAAGACACAAGCCTACTTCAGTTGCTTGGCATAAAGAACGAAGCAAGTGAAATGGATAAGATTCAAGCCAAAGAACTAGCGGCCTTAATTAACGATGCCTCTCTGCGAATGCAAGTGGCGCAAAATGATCTCTTGAATCGGGACGAGGAGCTACGCAAGGCAATGGAGCAGGCTATTGCCGACGGTACATTTGATCAATACATGCGGTTGGCTGAGCGTTTTGATGATATTAAAAACGGAAAAAAGAAGACCCGGACCAGTGAAAGCTTTTCGGCAATCGCCAAAACACGAAAATTTGCGCTCGCCAGTGCGATTCTAAAAACAGGAAAAGTTAGTTTGAGCAGCTCCTCAAGTAAAGGTCCCGCTACGAGTACCTCAACGGGAACAAATTTAAAGACGTCGTCGGGGTCAGATATAACCAGTATTGAATCTGCAGAGGGAGTGGGTTCCGTCCAGGGAAAAATTGAAGAAGCAAATGCGATCGCCGAAAAATTAAATTTGGCAGTTACCGCGGGGGGAGGCGGTAGTGCCGCGGATCAACTGACCGCCCAAGTTGTAGCGCAGTTGAGCGGTGATCAAGTTGTGGCGCAAAGTTACAAAGAATATTATAATACGTACACCTACTATGATCAGTGCGAGTGGTGGCAGCTACTGTGCGGTGACGAGAAATACAATGGCCATTGGTATGAGGAAGAATCAGAAAATTCCTTGATGAAAGAAAATACCACGGTTGTGAAGTCCTCCGGCACTTGTTATGAGACGAAGAAAACCTGCGGCAAGATATTGCAGCCTTGTGATTTAAGTTCGGGTAAGTTCTGTACCCCCACCTGGAAAGATGAATGCACCGAAACCAAGGTGGTGGTGAAGTGTCCGCAGTAAAGGTTTTAGACTAAATTCCCTTTTCCGGAACTTGCTTGAAGTGTTGAATCACCGCCTCGCGGGCAATGTGTGAGGCTTTTACCTTCCAGTATTTGCGGTTCACAATCATTGAGGCGAAGGCAATTTTCTTCTTTGGGTTCGAGCTCAGTTGGGCAAACCCGACAAACCAATCGTATTTTCCTGCGGGACTTTCCCCCGTCAAGGAACCTGTTTTCGCACCAATGAAAAGCTTTGAAAGTACGGGATGGTGGTTGTAGTCACGATATTCTTTTCTCGCAGTTCCGCGAGTTACCGTATGCTCCATGATCAAAGCCAATTGTTTGGCGGTGTCGCGATCCAGCGGACGAAATAGCGATTTATTCTGTTGTGCCTCGAATACCACATTGCCATCTTCGTTTTGAACCGATTCCACCAAATATGGGGCGGGCATCCTTCCACCATTAATCACCGAGGCTGCAATGAGCGCTCCTTGAATTGGGTTTAGTGTTTGTTTTCTCGTGTAACCTGATCCCGATTCGGCTAGACCGAAAGAATCATTGGTGGGCACGAGTGCAGATCCGAATTCAATAGGCATATCAAAATCAATTTGTTGATTAAAGCCGAAGCCATCGGCGTATCTTTGCATGGCCGTCGGCCCCACGCGGTTCATGGCGATTTTTCCAAATACCGTGTTAACCGATTTGGCGAATGCTTCTTCGATTGAAATAAATCGAGTCCAGCGATTTACAGTGTCTCTTAAATTACTTTTGTAAAGAGTCGTGTACCGTCCGTTCACAGGAAATCGCGAATTGGGTGCAATTTTTCCTTCACCAAGTGCCGCGGCCGATGTCACTACTTTAAAAATGCTAGCTGCCGGATAAGATGCTTGTAGAGCCAGATTGCTTTGATGGCCGTCGGTAGAGTGATCAACGAGCGCCAAAATTTTTCCGGTATCGGGGTCAATAGCAACAAAAACTGCATAGGCGGGGTCGTATCGTCGATAAAGACTCTCCACCCTTTCCTGCAACTCAGAATCTAGACTCAGTTTGATTTGAAAGTTTTCTTTGCCGTTAGATCCAACTAGAGCCGGCTTTTTCAGCTGCTCGGACGTAAAGCGCTGGTTGCCAATCAGGTTGGCAACCTCTTTCCGTGTGATTTCGTTTCTTAGGATTTTACGGGCTTGGGATTTCCAACCAGAACCACTGGTGCCGCTACCAGAGGGATTGGGGGTAAGTAAAAAGGCGGCGCCCAGAACGGCTCCAAATGCAGCTCCCGCAGCCAAAAATAAGACCGGCTTAAATCGTTTCATCATGAAAACAAACCCTCAAAAATCAATTACTTATCGGAGATCCATTCCCCAATAGTTAATTTTAGCAACCCTTTGCGGATTAGGGAATACAGAAAATCGGGAAAAATACCGAAAGTTTTCAAAGGGATATAGAAGCGAATGTGGTCGACTTATAAAGAAAAATTAAAGCAGCATTCAGAGCGGCTGGTAGAGGCCCAAAGGCAGATTCGCGTCTTAGACACCCTCAAATGGGAACCAAAGATTCTCGAGGATGTTCGCAAGTCAAAATACAAAGAGCTGCCAAAGGTTTTAGATAATTATTACGACCAATCGCCTTTTCCGTTTGACCCCGAAAAGCGGATTGAAGATTTAGAAGATGTTTGCAACGGGATTATTTCAGACATTGGCTCAGAAGATCCAATGGGAAAAATTCTCTTGGCGAGCGCCCGCGAATATCAAGATTTAGTGAGAATGTTGCAGAAACGAGGGAAGCCGGAGTTTTACGATTTTTCCAAGAAGCTATACGGCAGCCCGGGAGACACATTTTTGGGGTCTCAGTCCACCGTGAAAGATTTGGGCTTACATCTCTACAACATATTATCTGGTTTGCCCGACCGTAAAGAGGAAGACAAAAAGAGCCTCGAAATCGATTCGAAAATGGCGCTCGAAGAATTGAACCAAAGATTTAATAAGTATTTTCCCGACCAAGATGTGCGAGTTGTGATTGAGGATACGATGATCGCCGATGCCGCCTCTATGGCTAAAACGATAAAGTTACGAGAGTCGGCGACGTTTACCAAGCGTGATATCGATATTTTAGAAGTGCACGAGGGCTGGGTACATATGGGCACCACTATCAATGGACTCGAGCAACGAATTGCCAAGTGGCTTCATAAGGGACCACCCCGGGTAACGGCGACGCAAGAAGGTTTGGCAGTTTTGATGGAGATCTTTTCCTTCGTAACTTTTCCGCGCCGGGCGCGAAAAATTAATGACCGAGTATTGGCAATCGCCAAGGCCGAAGAAGGCGCAAATTTTCTCGAGGTCTTAGAATATTTTCGCACCGAGGGGTACGAAGAAAATGACTGTTTGACCGCCGCGCATAGAGTTTTTCGAGGTGGTGATGTGCGCGGAAGATATCCGTTCACCAAAGACATTTCTTATTGCAAAGGCTTTGTGGAAAACTACAATTTTATCCGGGCCTGTATTCAAGCGGGAAGAAGCGAAATAGTGCCGTTCCTCTTTGTGGGAAAGGTTCATCTGAGCGATGTGCCTGTGCTTTACCAAAAGTACCGCGAGGGGATTGTGGATGGACCCAAGTTTCTACCCCCATTTTTTCAAGACCTAAATTCCCTGATCGTTTGGATGAGTTTTTCGAATTTCCTTAGTGCGGCTGGAATGTCGGGCGCCCAAGACGCCTATCGCCAATTGATCCACGATACTGCCTGATTGCTCCCTTGATTTCTCTTTCTTTTAAGGGTCTACTAATGTTGGAAACCCTCATTAGAAAGGATCATTGATCATGAAATTTCAAAATATCTGTGCCCTAGCGTTAGCCCTCACGTTTGCCGCTCCGGCTTTCGCGGCAGTTGAATTGGCGAAAATTGGCGCAAAGACGCTCACCGATTCTGACTTAAAAAACTTGATGGGCCCCATTCCTGAGGGTCAAAAACAATCCATCAATAGCGATCCTGAAGTAAAGGTTCGTCTCTTAGACAATATGGTCGTGGATGAGCTATTTGTTCAAGAGGCGGAAAAAACAGGCGTAGCCAAGGATAAAGAGTTTCAAACTGCTTTGGAGCGTGCTCGTCGACAGCTGCTCACCCAACGTTTTCTGCAAAGATCGGTTCAACCCAAAATTACCGATGGCAATATGAAAGGCTTTTTTGAGAAAAATAAAGCCCGTTATTCTCAAGACGAAGTGCGCGCGTATCACGTGTTGCTAAAAACCGAAGCTGAAGCCAAAGAAGTATACGCTAAGGCCAAGGCCGGCGAAGACTTTGAAGTGTTGGCAAAGAAGTTCTCGAAAGATCCTAGCGTTGGACAAAATATGGGAGACTTAGGCTTCTTCACGCGCTCCCGAATGGTGCCACAGTTTGCTGATGCAGCATTTGGCATGAAGGCCGGAGAGATCAGTCAACCCGTGAAGACTCCGTTTGGTTATCACGTAATTAAAGTAATGGAAAAGCGCGCTGGTAAAGCCGTGAAATTTGACGATGTAAAAGAGCAAGTTCGTGGCGACCTACAAAACGAATCGATCAATGAGTTGATTAGCTCGTTAAAGAAAGCCAACAAGGTAACGGTTTTCGAAGACCGAGTAAAAACCATTAAATTCTAATTTCTACTGAGGGTAGACAATGGCCTCGCTTCTTAACGGAAGCGAGGCTTTTTTTAAATTATTTTTTCCCCGTGGCGACTAGGTAAATTTCCATGCTCGCCTGGCGAGTGCTGTCGGGTCGAAACAATTTCAATTGGGTAAAGTGTTTCTGAATTTCGTCTCTAACTTTTTGTGAGTCTTCACCTTCAAATAGTTTCACCACCAGCGATCCGCGGGGTTTCAGATGCAGCTTGGCCACCTCAAGAGCATGTAAGCATAGTTCGGCAGAAAGAGCTTGGTCGCGCACCTTAATCCCCGAAGTCTTTGGCGCCATATCGCTCAATACACAATCAAATGGACCCTCAGGAATATCCTCTGGCTTCAGACGAAATGCATCGCCATGAATAAAGCGAAATTGCGGATGTTTGAGCTCCACCTTTTCGAGGTCAACGCCGACGATGAATCCCTCGGGCCCAATTACCTCCAGCGCAACTTGAACCCAGGCGCCGGGCGCGCATCCGAGGTCAATCACCTTGGACTTTGAATGTAAGAGGCGAAACTTCTTTTGAATCTCTTGAAGTTTGTAGGCAGATCTAGCGAGGTAACCCTCCTCTTTTGCTTTTCGGTGAAAATGATCTTTTTTATTGTATCTCACACGAACTCCACAACGGTGCAGCCATCGCCGCCCTCATTCGACATTCCAGGGCGGAATTTTGTTTCATAGGCACTTTTTTGCAATACTTCGCGCACCATTTTCTTTAGGGCGCCACTACCGTGGCCATGCACAATGCGCACCCACGGACGGCCACTGCGAAAGGCCTGATCAAGATACTGCATGAGCAAGTCTCTGCTTTCATCCACATTTTTTCCGATCAAATTTAATTCTCCGGGCACAGAAATTTCTAAAGCAATTGCATTGCCTTTTCCGGAGGGCTGCCAGGTCGTTTTTTTCCCCTTGAGCTGCTCCCAGGCGATTCGCATGCGCACGTTGCCAATTTGAACTTCAGCCGGTTTGTGGGTCGCCGTTTTGGGGTCCGAAAGCAAGATTCCTTCCTGATTTAGGTTTTTCACAAAGACTTTGCCATTTTTTTCTAATCGATCAGTGAAAGTTTCTTCTTTCGTATTCTGTTCGGGCTCTTCGGGCGCTTCAGGAATGTTTGCCGAGATTTCTTGAATGGCCTTTTCATATACATTCTTCAACTGTTCGCTATGGTTTTTGCTTTCTTGAGTGGCGCGGTGCTTTTCTTCTACATCAATCAACTTCCGGCGATACTGGGAGATCAGTCCATCCAGCTCCCCAAGCGCGATTCGCTGCTGTTCCTTAAATTTTTCCAGTGCATCTTTGCGGAAGCTGGCCTTTTCCTTTTTTAGCGCTTCAAAAGTTTGTGAAAATCTCTCTTTTTCTAAGTTCAGGGCTTTTTGCGTGGACGCAATTTCTTCGCGGCTGTCGCTCAGGGCGCGTTCTTGGGCCTCTAATCGATCTAAGCTTTCTTGATGCGAAATTTTGCTGGAATCTAAAAAGGAGCGGGCCTGATCTACGATCGCCGGATCTAAGCCAAGCTTACGCGCAATTTCTAGGGCTCGACTGGAGCCGGGCACTCCGAGTCGAAGGCGATACGTTGGCGATAAACTCTCCAGATGAAATTCCATGCTCGCACTAGAAAAATTCGACCCCACCTTCAATCCGTTTAGGTGCGTGGTCACAATGGCAAAGCCGCCGCGGGCCTCAAGCTTCTCTAATATTGATCGCGACAGGGCTGTGGCTTCATCGGGATCCGTGGCATGCAGAATCTCATCGATCAACACCAATGGGGACCGCGACGGGGCCTCCAGAATTTCCTTCAACTGGAGGATGCTGCCAGAAAAGCTGGATAAGCTAAGTTCCAGCGACTGGGAATCGCCAATTTGCGCTAATACGCTATCGAAAAAGGGCAGCTCGGATTCTCCCGCACAAGGCACGTACATTCCCGATTGCGCCATCAGGGAGGCCATTCCTACAGCCTTGAGGAGAATGGTTTTTCCCCCGGTATTAGGTCCGGAAATAATCAGCACCTTCGGGGTCGGACCGAGACGGAACGAATTTCGAACAACCTTCTGCGGATCTAAAACAAAGGCCAGCAAGGGGTGATAACAACCCTCGAGGAAAAAGCGATCGGAGAAGACGGGGCGGGAGGAGCCGCGTAATTGTTGTAGCTCTAGGGAGAAAGCTCCGCGGCCAAAAATCAAATCTAGCTCCACTACCAAGGAATAGTTTTTTTCTAAAGTAGCGGCATGGGGATAGAGAAGTTGGGAGAGTTCGGAAAGAATCCGGTAAATTTCCTCTTCAATGAAAAGCTCAGTTTGTTTAATTTGATCATTACAAGCGCGGACGGAGGCGGGCTCCACAAATACAGTGGCGCGGGTAGCGCTACTTTCGACCACTAAACCAGGAACTTTATTTTTGTGCTCTGACTTCACGGGAATGAGGTAACGGCCATCGCGGAAGTCATAGTATTTATCTTGTAGTCTTCCCTCGCGGAAAGCCTGCTGCAGTACGGTCTCTAATTTGTCTTTGGCTTCGATGTGTAACTTGCGCTCTTGATCACGTAATGATCGCAAAAGGGGAGAGGCCGAATCCTTTACCTTTCCATCGGGATCCAAACAATCGCGAATTTTTTGCGAGAGCCGGGGGATTACTAATAACTGCAGCGCTTTTTCGGCGAGGATAGGGGTTGAGCAAACTCCTTGAAGAGATTGGATCGATTCTTGTAGTTCAGCAGTGGCCTCCAAGAGCTTACAAAGGAGGATTAGTTCTTTACCATCAAGTACGGCGCTTTTGGCACAACGCTCGAGAATGGGGTCAAGGATTTCAATGGCCGAAAGAAACTGAACATTGGTTTCTTCTAATAGTAAAATTGACTCTGCGGTTTCAGCCAGCTTTTCTTCCGCGCGAAGACGAGTGGTTTCCGGAAGAATTTCCGAAGCAATAGCTTTTCCTGGCGCACTGGCGCAGTGATTACTATAGTGCTTTAATAAGAGTGGCCATTCCAGGCTTTGTAGGTGTTCGCCGGCGCTCATAGGCGCTAACTTACCAGAATCTGAAGGATATCTCACCATGTCGTTGCGGTGGAAAGAAATTGAAGCTTTAGTAGAGGAGGCCAGGCCACTCCTCGTGGGCTCTTCTTTACAAAAGGTGTCGCAAATCAAAGAAGTGGCCATGGGCGAAAGCTTTCTTCTGCAGGGTTTTGGTGCCGCTGGACCGTGGAGATTGTGGAACTGTTTACAGCAAGATCAAACTACCTGGGTCTTGGCTGAGCCCGAATGGCGTCTGGAATCGCAACCAGAGCCTTCGACTTTCGTGATGGTGCTGCGCAAACACCTTGTGGGAAAAACGATTCTGGAAATCGAACAAATTCCGGAAGAGCGGTTTGTGCTCTTTCATTTCGATCAGGGAATCAGTCTACTTTTTGAGTTGCTACCCAAAAAAGCCAACCTAATGCTTTTAGAAAATTGGAATGCTAAAGAGCGAGTGGGAAAATGCATCCAATCTTTTCGTAAAGTTAGTCTCGAGCCTGGAGCGATCTATCGTCTTCGGCCGCCGCCTGAAGGGGGGGCTAAGGGGGAGATCCGTCCGATTTTTGCAGAGGCGTCGACTTCGAAGGACCTGGCGTTTCATCACGCCGTGGCCAATTTCTACTGGGTGGCTCAGGAAAAAGGCGGATTTGGGAGCTATCAGCGATTGTGGCGGCAAGCGTGGAAAACCTACGCAAAAAGAATTCAAACTGCGCTAGATAATGCCAAAAGAGATTTTGAGCAGGCCAAAGAGGCGGAGCTTTATCAACAGCGGGGAATGGCTTTGGTGGGCGAGCTCTATCAGTTAGGCCCTAAAAAATATCCAACGGAAAAGAAAATCAAGATTGGTGAATTAGAAATCCCGCTCGATCCCGCCAAGACATTCGCCGAAAACTCTGAATTACTTTTTAAAAAGGCGAAAAAACTTCATCGGGCCGTAGGCGAACTTGAAGGCCGAGTGGAAGAGTTGGCCCGCAGGAATGCTCTTTACGAAGGCGTGGGTAAGAAAATTGAAGCGGCGAAAAGTGAAGAAGAGTTAGAAAAAAATGCATCGTTTTTTGAATCTGAAGGTATTCCCATTCCCGAACGACCCACCGGAGTCGAAGAGCGTAAAGCCAGTGAGGCAAAACTCTTTCTAGAGCTTAAATCCTCGGATGGTTTCACCATTTTGTGTGGACGAAATCAGGAGGAGAATCGGCAAGTGACATTCCGTGAATCCCGGGGCAGCGACGTGTGGTTGCACGTCAAGGGTGTGCCGGGTGCCCACGTTGTCATTAAGGCCCAAAAGAATAAAACGGTGCCGCTCAATACACTTCTGGAAGCCGCCCAGGTTTGCCTCTATTACAGTAAAATTCGTAAGGGGAAACGGGCGGAAGTGGATTACACGCCGAGAAAGAACGTGAAGGCGATTAAGGGCACGCTTGCCGAAGTGACGTATACGGGAAATAAAGCACTCTACGTCGAGGCCGATGCCGATGTTCTTAAAAAAATCCTGAGAAATTTTTAGATTTTCATTTTGCGCCGCCCAATTTTCCGTCGGGAATATTAGCTTTTGGTTAAGACGTCCGTTTTTGTTAGCAGAATAAAAGTATTACTGGATTCTTTCCCTCTCACCGAGGATAAATAAAGACCGTCAGACAGGGGGGATTATGGGTGTTTGGCGGTTGGTTTTTGGGGTTGTTCTTGTTTCTATTTCCTCGTCCGCATGGGCGAGCGACACAAAAGATTTTTATTACGGCAAAGATTTCGCGCTTGGTGGGCGCAAAAATGGCGATGTCAAAGCCCGCCTTCATGAAATTTTAAACTCCTTTCACAGCCCTCAGTCGGGTGGATTCGATAGTATTACCTCCTCGTGTAATACGAAAAATTGTTACCGACATACGGCCATTGGCTACAAGCGCGCGCGAGAATTTCTTTTCGGAAAGTTTTATTTGGTGCGGGATTCACAAGGTTTCGGTGTGAAGGATGTTTATTGTCAAAAGGTCCGTGAGGCGGAGGAGTTTGCTGGGGAAAAGCCTGGACCGAATTCAATCCCCGATCATCGCGTGGTGAATGCCGAGCATACTTGGCCGCAAAGTATGTTCACTCGGTCGTTTTCCAATGAAGATCAAAAATCTGATCTTCATCACCTATTTCCTACAGATTCTGAATTAAATTCCAAGCGATCAAGTTTGTGGTTTGGCGAAGTTAGCCGTGAGTCGGAAACTTTGAAGTGCCCAGAGTCTAAGCTTGGAAATGATCGAGTGTCGGGCGACCTCGTGTTTGAGCCGCCCCAACAGCATCAAGGAAACGTTGCCCGGGCAATTTTCTATTTTACTACTCGCTACAAGACCACGCTTGGAGAGAATGAGGAAAACACTTTAAGAAGGTGGCACCGAGAAGATCCGGTGGATGCCGAAGAACGGCAAAGAAACGAAGAGATTTTTCGGCTACAAAAGAGTCGGAATCCATTTGTAGACTATCCCGAACTCGTAGACGAAGTTGCTAACTTTTAAGTGACTCTAGTCGGGTTTACTTTTTAATGTTTTGAATAAACGTGATCGCCGCTTCTTTGGTGGTCACGGTTTCATTGAGCTGGGCTTCTCGTAAAAGTTTTAAATATTTTCCCAGTTCTGGGCCGGGGGCAAAGCCAAGTTTTTGCATTTCCTCTCCGCTCAACAAAGGGGAAGGATCTAGGCGAGTGCCAAGTTCGTTGCGCCAGCGAATCCATGCAGTTATTTCTGGCTCGGGCTGATCAGCTCCGTGAAAAATGAGCGCATCTTTCCAGTGAGAGTTTTGGGCGATTGCTTTTTTTTGCGCGAGAGCTCCCGTAAACAGAAGATCTTTTTGCTGCTGAATCCAGGCGAGTGCTTTTTTTGTTTCAGCACTCAGCAACAGTGAGCTAAACAACTTTTCCTTCATTTCTCGATATAACACAGCCAATAACACTATTTGTGGAGAGTCAGGGAAGTGTTGCTTCCAGGAGGTAAAGACTTTTTCTGCAGCGATTTTCGGGAATTCCGAGGGAAAAACTTGGTCCCATAACTTTGTTTGGACTAGGAAATCCATTCCGAGCACAGGATTGGACGAATTTAAAATATGCAAGAACTCTTGAGTGATGCGTTCTCTGCTAATATTTTTTATTTTATCTGCATTCTTTTGAATGGCGGAAATCAACGCAGGATCAAGCGAGAAGCCCTTGTTTTTTAATTGAGCAAAAAATCGCACGGCCCGAAGCATTCGCAGTGCATCTTCTTGAATACGTTGATCGGGATCACCAACGGCGCGGATCTTTCGTGCAGTCAAATCAGCTAATCCGTCAACATAATCGAAGACCGTTTCTTTTTCGTGATCGTAAAATAAGGCATTGATTGTGAAGTCTCGTCTTTTGGCATCTTCTTCGGGTGAGGAAAATACTACTGAGGAGGGATGGCGATGATTGGCGTATTCGCCGTCAGCGCGAAAACGTGCCACCTCCACTGTTTCTTCGGGGGTGACAATCATCGTAATCCCGAAAGCTTTGCCGATATCGAGTGTCTTGGGAAACTCTTTGGCCACCTCATCAGGAGTGGCGCTGGTGGCAATATCGAAATCTTTTGGCGTAAGCTCCAAGAGGAAATCCCGCACGCATCCGCCGGCCAAATAGGCTGTGTACCCTCTATTTTTTAATACCTCGAGAATTCCTTTAATATGGGAGGGGATTCGGTTATACCAGCTCACCGTCAAGGTTTTCATATGTCTAATCTAACATGCATTACATTAAATCGTCATGCCCAAGAGCGGGCCAAGCGCCTCCACCCGTGGATTTTTAGTAACGAAATTAGTGACCCCAAAGTGTTCCAACGGCAAGAGCCCGGTTCGATTGTGGATGTATTGGATAGTCGTGGCGAATATCTGGGCACAGGATTTGTGAATCCAAAGTCGCTGATTGCCATTCGCCTGTTTTCCCGTGAGCGTGGGCAAGTATTAGATGTAACTTTTTTCGAGAAAAAAATTC
>CAYZLH010000025.1:0-10567 GCA_964478795.1 uncultured Bdellovibrionales bacterium
CTTTGGCGGCCTGTGAGGGCAATGAATCAAATTCGACGAAAAATGTAGACACCTTTGCGGGAACTACTGCTAGCGATAGCTCTGAATATACAGCAGGCTCAGTGCAAACTGAATTCACTGTTGGAGAAAAATTCCTGGTGATGGATGGAAAGGAAGTAGATTTGAATGATCGCGCCAGCATAGGTGAGTTTACGGAACTAAATGTCAATATTGATCGGCTATCTGAGGTCACTAAAGTCGTTGAAACTCGTGAAAAATTCTTGGAAGTCTGGGATACCGACGGACTCGCTGCAGCCTATGATCTACATTCGGAAGTGCCTACCTTAAAATATTCTCGTTGGGCTGATTTCCGACCTGAAAGTGTTTCGTATGTGATTTCTGAATCATCTCAAAATCAAGGTATGATGTCGGCAAAATTAGCTGTAACTTTGACTGAATGTTTAGTCAAAAAAACAGAAGAGCAAGACCAAGGAGAAGCGCAAGCTGGTACTCCTAGCAAAGGTCAGGAGTGTCGCAGTGTGGTTATGAACATGAACATTGACCAAGTGGCTGAAAAAGCTCCGAAAGGTCAGGATCCCGTTGAAGGTAACAGTCAAGATCAAGACCAAGCTCCCCGTCAAGATCAAGATCAAGACCAAGACCAAGCTCCCCGTCAAGATCAAGATCAAGATCAAGATGCCCCAACACCTAGCGGTGAACAAGGTGAAGAGTCGGCGCAAGATAAGTAGTCTTCCGCTAACTTCGATCGCACTCGGATAGAATAGAGTGGCAGGAATGCCACTCTATTTTTTTCGTATTGTAATAAATTGGCCAGTCTAGATCGAAGCAGTTCCTTTTCGTGTAGACGGAGTCTAAGAATTCGAGCATTCGCAAAAATGATTCGATAACGGGGAATTTTGACCCCAAGTTGGATCTGAATTGTCACAAATAAAAAACATTTGGACCATAGGATCCCCTCCAAACCCGCGGAGAGGCGATCAGATGGGTTGGCGAAGGAATTGCATAGGCGGTTTGCCAGTTTAATTGGCTCCCGGAAATTGCGTCGGGTGTGTCTATTTTGAAACCACTTAATTAATTATTTCAAAGGGAGAAAAAGTGAAGTTAAGAAATCGGAAGTTGAAAAGGCTAATCGAATTACGGGGCAGCTTCCTTGCGACTCTTTAGGGAATCTTTACGTTTCCCATTCCAACGTTTTTATGGCCGGACAAACTTGAGGATTCTTACTCTCTTCTCGGGTTTGTCCGGCATTCACTTTCTTAACAATAGTGCAAAGTGCTCATGGCTCAAGCAATGAGTATTTTTTGTAACCAGGGGGTTCTCATGAAATCAATGTTCTTTTCCGCAATTTTAACAGCCTTTACTCTACCTACGTTTGCCTTAGCGGAAGGGCCGGTGCGGATCGGTTCCATCCGAGTTTCTAATCGGATGGAGATAAATTCCGCTGATTTTCGGAGTACTTGTGGAATCACCAAAGTGAAATTTCAGGCAAGGAATCGCCCGGCAAAGTTGCGTTTTGCAGAGATTAACTTTATGGCTGATGGAACTCGAGATGAGCGAATACCCATTCATATGAATCTCAGGGCCGGCGAGTCCACGCGCTGGTTTGATTTGCAGGGAAGCATACGTTGTATCGATGGTGTAAATCTCGCCGCGAGAAGTCTTGGCATTTTTGGGTTTGGGTCGTCTGTGATTGATGTTTGGGGATTTCAAGAGCGTCAGCAAAGTGAACAGCCCATTCGCCTGGGTATGGCAAGACTCTCTGAGGGAACGCAATTTGAAGCCGTAAATATCGCTAACGTATGCGGGCTCAACGAAGTGAAAATTCACGTGATGGGAGATGATGCGAAAATCGACTTTCTTGCAGTTAAAATTGTGGGACGGCCTGGTTTTCAAAGAATTGACGTACGCGAGAATTTTCGCGCTGGCGGCGAATCCAACTGGAAAGATTTAGGTGGTCAAAGCGCATGTGTAACCTCCTTCTACATCGTCGGAAGAAGCAGCAATAGTCCGCAAGATGCCCGTGTGATACTTTTCGGGCGATAACTCTAATTCGGTTAAAAATGAGCAAGCCCACTCCTGAGGAGTGGGCTTTTGTTTTCGCATTGCGGGAGTCGGGATCACTAAATGACGGAGTGGTGAAGGATTTTCGATTCCAAAAGTGAAAATCAACTTTGGTAACCAAGAAAAAAAGCAGCCCAGTCTCTAGGAGATTGAGCTGATTTTGAAGTTACGGTTCTATCAGATTTTATTCGATCGAATTAAATAGCTACTTCAAAACCGCAGCGATGGTATCTAATTCGTTGGCTAAAGCCGGTAGATCTTCTCTTTTGGCATCATCATATTTTTCGAGTTCCTTGATTTTTTCCACGATGGCTTGGGCGCGCTACTCTAAACCCTTTTCATTTGAGGTCGAAGCATTGGTTGGGTTGGAAGCGGCGGGGGAAGATTCTTCTTTACTGCAACCAGATAGAATGAGGGCGGTCGCGGCAAATAGCGATAGCTTTTTCATATGAACTCCAAGAGGGCTAAAATGATTCTGAAATGTATTTCGCGAGCATCTTACCTAAGTGGCCCTCAATAATAAACCAAAATTGTTCAGTATTTTAAATTCAGTAAGTTCAATAATTTATGAGGTATTTTTCAGCAGAGTCGAGTTTAATCCGGGCCTATCTCTACGGGTCGATAGCGGCCAGGGTAGTATCTGCATTAAAGGGGAACTAGGGAAAATTCCACGCGAAACAGCTTTGGGCAACTGCGGCGGAAAAACTAAATTTTCTGGCCCACTAACGCCGTTAACTCCTTAGATGGCACAAATACCACTGGATGTGTCGCTGCAAAGTTTTGGTTGTCGTGTAAAACTCTTCAGGTGGGCATGGCGGTCAACTCGAATCAATTTACAGTATTTTATGATCGGTCTAGAACGGAAAGTAAGTCTTTTGTAACTTTATGGAACCAAAGAAGCCTAGGAATAAATGAAGAAAAAGCTGAAATTTCAGAAAATTGATGCGAAAGGGATTCCGCTGGCAGAGGTGATCGCGGTTCACAAACAATTTTCCACTGGGCTGAAACAAAATCTTGGTGATGGTTTTTTACTTCATTGGAATCCGATCTATCGGAACATTCGGGCTGCGTTTCTTGAGCGTGGGTTTACCTTTACCGACGAAGATGTGGCAGACTATTTTTCCTTTCCTCTTATGGCCTTAGATGAGGTGATTGAAAGAAGAAAAATTCCCTATCGGAAAAATTTTCTGTGGCTAGAAAAGCTCGAACGTTGTGCGCCGAAGAAATTCACTCTAACGGAAATCAAACGAAGCGAACTGCAGTTGAATTATCTCTTTCATGAAAGCGCTCATTGTATCGCTCACTCGATTTTCTTCGGAAAAAAATCAATGGGTCTGCTCCCCAAAAATCAAGATTCTGTTCTAAAAATCTTAATTGGAGAATCTTTTGCGAACACCGTTGAAGCAATTAGCGCGGCTCTTGTGCAGGGGGAGATCGGTTCCTTTTTTCTCGATGCGAATTGCCATTTTCGATCCAACGAAAAAGAAGTGGCTATAATTTTGAAGTTCGCCAAAAAAGTGGGTTTTCCCGCCACCGCCAAGGCTCTCTTAGCCGCATTTCTTTATGCAAATTATCTGAACGAAGATTTTTCCCAATTGAAAATGAAAAGAATTGCTAAGTTTGCGCTAGTGCCCTCAAATGCCTCTCTAAAAAGGCTGGCCAAAATCGGTTTACAACTCTCAGAGGAATTCCGCATCACCACTACTCAATTTCATTTGGCCAAGTTGGGGTTTCCCTTTAATCTTCAGCCGTTGATGAATTTGGATCCGGTAGATAGATTGTTAAAAGACGTAAAACTGCATGCGCAGGCACAGCTCCTTTTGGATATTCTCTGTAAAGATTTGGAGCATAAGGTGGAATTTCTTGAATAGTCTTTGGGAAAAATATCTAAAAAGGTTGAAAATTAGAGAGGTTGCTACGCCTTCAATAGATTTTTTACAAACCTTACACAGGGCCAGTTTTCAAGCTTGAATTACTTGCGATTCAATACCGGTAGCGGTGGCATTTTCATTTTCGGGGGACTCGCCGAAAATTTTGGGTGATGAAGAAATTCTTCGGCGACGCCAAATAGTAAATGAAGCATTTCGAGAAACTTCATGAGATCACGCTTCTCCAAGAGTGGACCAAATAATTTGGGCTCGAAGTAGTCGTGATTCGTATTTACTGCGAGAAACATTTTCCCGTTTACAAAGCAAAGATGCACAGCGTTTCCGACTTTCTTTTTAAAGTGCACCAGCTTTTCCATAAAAGCTGGAGTCAGAATAAAGCGGGCTTCCACCTGATCGCTGCTTCTTACCACAAAAAGTTTTTCAAATTCGGGATTTTCTAAGTCCACTAGTTTTTGATCGCCAAGTGAGGTGACACGCTGAAGGCCGCGGCCCAACACGCCCAATAAACTCTCTGCTACATCCGGTTCAATCGTCGTGCGGAAATAAAAGTCCCGATGAAAGTCGCCTACAAAAAAGAAGCCTTTAAACGCGGTATGGGTTTGCCGATTCTTACCCGATCCCGTGGTGTATTGGCACAAAAGTTCGGAAAACTGAAAGTCCACTTCGCCAATTTTTCCGCGAAAATAATCCCCGCCACTATAAGTGGTCAGATCTTCCCGAAATAATTTGGATTCGTCATAAAGACTTTTTTCGATGTGCAAATCATGGAGGTATTTCATTTCCGGAAAAAATCTTTCAGCGATTCGATTCATGATTTTTTCTTTAAATTCGCCTCGAAACTTGCGGTAGGGGCCTCGGGCCAAGAAAAATGCAAAGGCGATGCAAGCTCCGCCAGCCATGGGTAAGAGGGTCCCTCCATCCAGGTGGTTGGATTTCATAAAAAACAACACAAAAATCACCATAAAAATCGAATCGATCACAATGGCGATTCCGACTCGCACGTAGATCGTGGTCCGCATTGACTCGATCTCGCGAAAGTTTGGTGCTAACTCTTTTTGAAATACAGCATCAATCTCATTGAGACTTGGCTTTTTCTTTTTGGAAAACATTTAGGACTTGAATAGTTCGGCTACGTTTACGTTTTTTCGCTCTGTCTCGGGAATCGAAAGGAGATCGGCCTGCTTATAGGCGAGTATTCCCGCCACCACATTGGTGGGAAACATCTCGAGCGCATTATTGTAGTTCGTTACGGCGGCATTATAAGTGCGACGAGCGGCAGCCAATTGGTCTTCCACCTCTTGAAGCGCGTTTTGCATCTGAGCGAAATTTTGCGAGCTTTTTAGATCGGGATAAGCTTCTACCTGGACAAAGAAACTGCGGAGGGCGCCTGCGGATTCGGCGTCGAGCTTTTGAATTTGTTGAGGGGTTAGACTACCGGCGGGAGATTGGGAGCGCATTTGGATCACTTTTTCCAAGGTGCTGGTTTCGAATTTTGCGCTCTCTTTTACTGTAGCCACTAAGTTGGGGATGAGGTCGAAGCGCTTCTTGAGCATGGCATCGATGGTGGCGAAGCTATTTTTTACTTCATTTTTTCTCGCCACAAGGGTGTTAAAGAGTAGGATTCCCAGCACTAGAGCCGCAGCGACGACGGCGAGTAAAATGGTCATGTCGAATTTTCTCCCTTGAAGATATTTTCCAATCGGTTTGGGCCTAGCGGCAAGGAAAACTTTCCGTGTAATTTCAGTCAAATAACGCAAAGCGTAATTTCTTTCGCCGCATTGCCTTTTGCCGGGCCCTTGGGTAGTGTGCGCCTATGTCGGAAAATCTCGCCAAAAAGCCAAAACCCGAGTGGTTAAAAGTCCGTGCCCCTGGCGGCGAGAATTACCTAAAACTCAAAGAAATGATGAAGGGCCGTCGTCTGGCCACGGTCTGTGAAGAGGCTCGCTGCCCGAATATTGGCGAGTGCTGGGGTGGCGGCACCGCCACCATCATGGTGATGGGCGATACTTGCACCCGTGGCTGTCGCTTCTGCAATGTAAAAACTGCGAAAAATCCCGGCGCGCTTGATCCCGAAGAACCAAAAAATGTGGCGAAGTCGCTCAAGGAATTGCGCTTGGAGTATGTGGTGGTCACCACAGTGGATCGCGACGACCTACCCGATCAAGGAGCCGCGCACTTCGCGCAAATTTTGCGGGAAATTCGCGCCGAAAATCCACATCTGCGCTTGGAAACTCTCGCCGGCGACTTTCAGGGCCGCCGCGATTTGCTCAAAGTTTTACTCGATTCCGAGGCCGTGGATGTTTTTGCCCACAATATTGAAACCGTGGAGCGCCTTACTCCTTCGGTGCGCGATAGACGCGCCACCTATCGTCAATCGCTGGATGTTTTGCGCATGGCCAAAGAAATTCGCCCAGTGGTAACGAAAACTTCCATCATGGTGGGTTTAGGCGAGACGCGGGAAGAAGTGATTCAGGCCATGAAAGATTGCCTGGCCGAAGGTGTAGAAATTTTTACGCTAGGTCAGTATTTGCAACCGTCGAGCTGGCACCTGCCGGTGGTGGAATATATTTCGCCAGAACAGTTTCGCGAATATGAAAAAATCGGGCTAGAATTGGGTTTCAAATTTGTAGCTAGTGGTCCGTTAGTGCGCTCTAGCTACAAAGCTGGCGAAGTTTTTTTACAAGCATTTTTGAACGAACGCGAATCCGCGCAATTGAGGAGAGAGTAAGATGGATCTAAAACTACCAGACCTAGGCGAAGGAGTGATGGAAGGCGAAATCGTAAAGTGGCACGTAAAGCCAGGCGACTCCATCAAGGAAGACCAAGTAGTTTTGGAAATCATGACCGATAAAGCCACGGTGGAAATTCCCACCAAGCACACCGGCAAAGTTTCCGAATTAGTTTTTAAAGAGGGCGAAATTGCGAAAGTGGGCGCCGTGATCATGCGCATGGAAGGTTCCGCTGGGGCTTCTGCCAAGGCGCAACCCACCTCTGCTCCTTCGGCTGCGAATCCCGAGCCTCTCCCTGGCTCGGCGTCCGCCAAAGTAAATACGCCGACCCCGGCGAAAGTTGTGCCAGCCTTCACTCCGTCGGTAGGCGCTCCCCAACGCCCTGTGAATTTGGATGTGCAAGCGGCTCCAGCGGTACGCAAGTTGGCGCGAGAAATGGGCGTAGATCTCACCCTCGTGCGCGGCACAGGCCCGCAAGGTCGAGTGCTGATCGAAGATGTGCAACGTGGACCTTCCGCCGGAGGTGGTGCTGTGGTTTCCCGCGGTCAACGGGGCCAGCGCAACGCGGATCACGTGCCAGTGCGTGGCATGCGCCGTAAAATCATCGAAAAAATGGCGCAATCCAAGCGCACGGCTGCCCACTTTACCTATGTGGAAGAGTGCGATGTGACGGAGCTCAATGAATTCCGTGCGCGTCTAAAACCGGTTGCCGAAAAGCGTGGCACAAAAATTACGTTCATGCCTTTCATCGTGCAAGCGGCAGTGATTGGATTGAAAGAGTTCCCGGAACTAAATGCCACCTTGGTGGAAGAGGACGGAAACCCCAAAGAGATCATTTATAAAAAATACTACAATATCGGTATGGCTGTGGATACAGAAGATGGCTTGACCGTTCCTGTAATTAAAGATGCTGATTGCAAAGGAATCTGGGAACTATCGAAAGATGTAATCGAACTTTCCGACAAAGCCCGAAACAAGAAGTTATCTCCCGCCGACCTGCAAGAAGGCACTTTCACGATCACCAATGCTGGTAATATCGGCGGCCTGTTAGCGACTCCCGTGATTAACTATCCCGAAGTGGCTATCATGGGTGTGCACCAGATGAAGAAGCGCCCCGTAGTGATCGGTAACGAAATCAAGATTCGCGACATCATGTATCTCTCCGTTTCCCTCGATCACCGCGTGGTCGATGGGGCGGTAGCAGCGCGTTTCATGAATCGTGTGGTTGCGCTCTTGCAAGATCCAAAAATGTTGATGATGGAAATGCTCGGGGAATCGTTTTAAATCGCAGTAGGAAATCAGAAAGTAGGAAGTATGGCGGAAAAGAAAAAGTTTGATGCAATTGTGATCGGTGCCGGACCCGGCGGATATCCCTGTGCGATTCGTTTGGCCCAGTTGGGAAAAAAAGTGGCCGTCATCGAAAAGGAAACGGTGGGCGGAGTGTGCCTTAATGTGGGCTGTATTCCCTCGAAGGCCTTGATCAAAGCCTCTTCTACTTTTGAAAAAATGCAAAAAGCCGATGGCATGGGCTTCAAGGTCAAAGGCGTGGAAGTGGATTACAAAGGACTGCAGGAGTGGAAACAAAGCGTGGTGAATAAACTCACTGGCGGCGTTTCCCAATTACTCAAAGGCAATAAGGTGGAAACCATCAAAGGGGAAGCCAGCTTCGTCAGCAAAAATGAGCTCAGTGTAAAAACCTCCGAAGGTGTGCAATCCTTAGTGGCCGATCATATCGTGGTGGCCGTGGGATCTTCGCCCATCGAAATCCCGGGCTTCAAGTTCGATGAGAAAAACATCCTTTCCTCTACTGGCGCATTGGCACTCGATAAGGCAGTAAATTCCGTAATTGTGGTGGGCGCCGGCTATATCGGCTTAGAGATTGGTACCTATTTGGCGAAACTGGGCACGCAAGTGACGATGCTCGAGCAGGCGCCGCGAATTCTTTCTGGCTACGATCAGGATGTGGGAAAAGTGGTCGAGCGCAACCTGAAAAAACGCAACGTAAACGTGATCACCAATGCTACTGCTAAATCCGTGAAGGAAAAAGGCGGGATGATGGTGATGGAAGTCGAAGTGGAAGGAAAGATCCAGATACTGCAAGCCGAAAAAGTTTTGGTTACTGTGGGTCGCAAGCCTAACCCTATGCCGGGTATGGAAAAAACTGGCGTAGCCATGGATCGTGGATTTGTAAAAGTAAATGATCGCCTGCAAACCAATGTTGCGGGAATTTACGCCATCGGCGATGTGGCCGGTCAACCCATGTTGGCGCATAAAGCAACGAAAGAAGCTTTAGTGGTGGCTGACGTGATTGCCGGAAAAAAAGCCAAATACGACGTAAAAGCGATGCCTGCCGTAATTTTTTGTGAACCCGAAGTGGCCACAGTGGGACTCTCGGAAACCGAAGCAAAGGCCAAAGGAATTACCACTTTTGCTGGGTCCTTTCCGTTTGCCGCTCTCGGCAAAGCCATTGCCACTGGAGAAGTGGATGGATTCACGAAACTCATCGGCGATAAAAAAACCGGCCGCTTGATTGGTGCCGTAATCGTTGGTCCTGAGGCCTCTACTATGATTGCGGAAATGGCGCTGGCTATTGAAGCGGGACTCCAAGTGGAAGACATCGCGCTCACCGTTCATGCGCACCCCACGCTAGGTGAGGCTACCATGGAGGCTGCAGAAGTGGCGCTCGGTCACGCTATTCACGTGATCAATAAACCCCACGTCTAACAGAAAGGCGCTATGGAGATTCGCGAGCTAGGAACGCTTTCCTACGAGGAAACTTGGAAGCTCCAGCTGCGTCTCATCGAAGAGCGAGCCGAAGGGAAAATCCCCGACACTCTGCTTTTCGTCGAACATCCTCGCGTCTTTACTCTTGGTCGCAAAACTCCGGGCGTACGCGAAGAGGCCCAGATTCCGAAAGAAATTGGCGGAGTTCCGGTTTTCCCAGTGGAACGCGGTGGTGAGGCCACCTATCATGGTCCCGGGCAATTGGTGGCCTATCCGATTCTACAACTGGATTTGCTCCGTACAGGACCCCGAAAATTCTTACGACTTATGGAAGATTCTTTGGTTCAGACCCTCGCACATTTCGACGTGCCAGCGTATTGGCTCGATGGAAAAACTGGAGTTTGGTTGAAGGATAAATCGGGCAAAGAAAGAAAAATCGCTTCGCTCGGAATTGCTGTGCGACGGAGTGTGAGTTATCACGGTTTGGCTTTGAATGTGAACAATGATCTCACCCCATTTCAGTGGATTTCACCTTGTGGCTTTGCGCCCGAGGTAATGACAAATTTGAAAACTATTCTCGGCCGCGAAGTTCCCTTGGCCGAGGTGAAAAAGGTTTTCTTCCCGATATTTCAAGAAGGCTTTGCAGGATTAAAGAGAGGCAGTCAGTGAATTTTTCGACATCCTTGGTACCAGCGAAATTTCAGAAAAGAGAAAAACGCTTTTTTGCCCACTGTCAATTACTCGACGGCACTCCGGTGATAGCTCACTGTGCAAATTCTGGATCCATGCGGGGAAATCTAGATTTTGGAGCGGATTCATGGCTCTTGGATTTTGGCCCAGACCATGCCCAAACGGGGAAAAAGCTACGCTACAAATGGATGATCACTAAGAGTGCCGGCGTGCGAGTGGTGATCGATACTCATTTGGCCAATAAAATCGTGGAGGAAGGATTAATTGCCGGAAAAGTACGTGGCTGCGCTCGCAACGTGGAACGCGAGAAAACCTGGCAGGATTCTCGCTTTGATTTTTACTTTCCTGAATCCGGCGGTTTTTTAGAAGTGAAGTCGGTGAGCATGGGCGATGGCTCTTCTGCCTCGTTCCCCGATGCAGTGACAGAGAGAGGACAAAAGCATTTAAGGGATTTGATGGAATTGAAAGATTCGG
>CAYZLH010000025.1:10577-14267 GCA_964478795.1 uncultured Bdellovibrionales bacterium
AGCCAGCCCAGCTCCTTTTTTTAATAATGCGCGAAGGCGTGAAAGAAATGCGGATCGCGGCAGAAATTGATCCCGAGTATGCACGCCTCGTAAAGGAAGCCATAAAACACGGGGTAGAATTTTTGGTGTATTCAATTGAGATTCGCGAGAATGGAATTTCTTTGGGCGAAGAGGGTAAGTTGTTATGCAATTAGAATTTGAACAAAAATGTATCTCCGCTCTCGAGGGGGCCTTCGCGCAGTTTCAGGAAAAGTATTTTTCCAACTCACCTATGAAAGAGATGTTTCAATATCATTTTTCGTCTGGCGGAAAGCGATTGCGTCCGGTTTTGGCCTTTTTGGCTGCCGATACCTATGCCAAAACAAAAGGAAGGCGCGCGGAAGAAATTTTTGATTTGTGTCTCCCTTATGCGCTGGCGGTGGAGCTAGTTCATAATGCCACGCTCATTCACGATGATATTCAAGATGGCGATACCGTTCGCCGAGGAGCTCCAACTCTGTGGAAAAAATATTCCTTAGCCCAAGCGATCAATTGTGGCGACGCCTGGTTTTTTTCACCCCTATTGTCGATTCACGAAATTCCCGTGGCAGCCGACGTAAAATTAGAGTTGCTAAAGATTCTTCAGGAAAAAACGTTAGCCGTAATTGAAGGGCAATCGCAGGAATTTGTTTTGAAAGACAGGTTTCTTGGCGGTCAAGAAGTTACGATAGCGCAATACCTGCGTATGGTAGAGGGAAAAACATCTGCGCTCTTTTCGATGCCTTTGCTTGGAGGAGCCACCCTAGCCGGCGCAAGTCAGTTGGAGAAGCGCGCCCTTGACCAATCGGCCATGCACCTGGGCCATGCGTTTCAAATCCAAGACGATCTTTTGGATCTTTGGGGGAATAAGGGACGCGATCAAGTTGGATCGGATATCGCCGAGGGAAAGTTGTCTTATCCTTTAGTGTTGCTGCTTCAGCATTTGCCTAGGGGTAGCGAAACTAAGGATCGCGTAGAAAAAATCATTCGGAATTCCCGCGAACAAACTAGTCAACAAGATATTGACTTTGTAATTCAAGTTATGGAGAAAGAAGGGATTCGGGATCGAGCGGTCAAAGACTTTCACCAACATATTAAGGACGCGCGCTCGACTTCGCTCTGGATGGATGTGTTGGATTATCTTTCTGGGTGGCTTACAAAAAAAGTAGAAAGCTTCAAGTAGCGATCGTGACTTTATTCTTTCCGGTCTTCTTCGACTCATATAGCGCTTTGTCGGCCGCTTTATAGAGTTCATTAAATTCATGAAATTCTTTTTTCATGGAAGCAACGCCCAGACTAATTGTTACCGGAATCTTTTTGCCGTCGTAGGTAAAGTCAAAGGTCTCAATCCGTTTCCGCACTCGCTCGGCCACTTCGGCGGCTTGTGTTTCATTAGAGTTCGTAAGTACGATAATGAACTCTTCGCCGCCATAGCGACCGGCCAAATCGCGCTCTCGTAAGCCCGATGCCTTCACCTGCGCACCCAATTCCGACAAAACAAAGTCGCCACCATCGTGTCCGTGGGTATCATTAATTTTTTTGAAATTATCGATATCAAATAGCACTACGGATAAATTGGAGTGCAAAGCCTTCGATCGCTTGAATTCTACTTCGAGAACTTCGCTAATATACTTCCGATTGTACAAGCTTGTCAGTTTGTCGATGTAAGCCGCATTGGTGAGGTTGATGTGATAAAGGGTTTCTAGTTGACCAGCAGGAAGGTATTTTAATACTGTGCCGCCAACTTTAATCATATCCTCTTTTTCGAGTAACTTTTTCCCCTGTCCAATCTTTTCGTCGTTTAAAAACGTGCCGTTGCGTGACCCAAGATCTTCGATATACATCTTGTCGCCCTCGCGGGAGATTTGCGAATGTTGCCGGCTGACGTTGACATCCTCGATTTGAATTTCCACGGATTTATCGCGGCCCAAAATAAATTTCGAATGACCCTTCAGCGAATATTTTTTCCCGGGAAGGCTACCGCGAATCAAAATTAAAACTGGGTCTGTAGCTTTGGCCAATTCGAGATCGATTTTAAAAGTGTCTGTAGCGGGGTTTATTACCCGAGTGATATCGGCCTGGGTTCCCTTTTTTTCGTTCTTATTATCGGCCATTTTTTTATTTTATCGGGTTTCACCGCATTCCTTCAAGGACTCGTTTTCGCTATTTCCAACATCCTTTACCGCGTAAAAATTCGGTTATGCAGTGCGCGGCCAGGGTGGCCGTCCTTCCATCAGTGTCTAGCGGAGGACTTACCTCGAAAATACCAAAGCTTTTTACCTTTTTTTGTTTACCGGAGGCAAAAGCAATCGCCAATGCCTCCTGATGGGTAAATCCCGAAACTTGAGGGGCACTGCAACCCGGTGCAAACTGCCACTGCACGCTATCAATATCAAACGAGACCAATATACTCTTTTGTTTTACCTGTTTTTTGAAAATTCCTTCTAATTTACGGGCGATACTCAACTTTTGTGTGCGTAGATCGGCTAGCCAAAAAATCTCAAACTTATGTCTTTTTGCATAGTCCAGCAGGCACTTGGCGTTGCAGTGGGGTTGAATACCAAATTCAATAATTTTTGATTTTGTTTTTTTGAAAAGCGGATGTTCATTGAGCAAATACCATGGAGATCCGCTCGTAATTATTTGATGAGTTGGTCGTACGTCAAGATGGGCGTCGACGTTTACAATTGTTGCAGAACAGTTTGTCGACAGTAGGTGACCTAGGGCTTGCGGAAAGCCAAAATCGTGGCCACCACCAAGAGGAATAGCGATGTGACCTGCTTTATGAATTTGACTCACAAATTCCGCGGCCAGGCGCAATGTTTCTTCGATATTTGCTCCAGGTTGAAGATCGCCGAAATCGTAAACAGGTAATTTGGGTTTTCCGACTGTAAATTTATAGAGTCGCTTTCGGATTTCCTCTGGACCTTTTACTGCTCCTAAGCGACCGCCAACGTTTTTAATACCTGTATCGTCGGCAAATCCGAAGATGGCGATACCGTGTGAAAGGGACTGTGCTTCTTCAATTTTTTTATCGGCAACCCAAAAGCCCAGTCGAGAATCATCGATCGAACCGGTTTCAGCTATGGATTTGGAATTATAAGATAAGATTTTCATTGGAATTTTTCTGACATCCTTTAGCCTATTATATAAGGCTCCCTTTCCGACGAATAGGGCAATTTTTTCATGAGTACAGAAACTAAAATTTGGTTTGTCTATTTATCCGATCACCACGAAGGCCCATTCACGCCCGAAGAGGTCGCGGAAAAAGTAAAACAGGGTGTTGTGAACGCCCAGTCTCTCGGTTGGAAAGATGGCATGGCGGAGTGGGTGCCGCTAGAGTCGATTCCTGAATTGAAGTCGGCTTTAGACGGTGGCGGCGCAGCAGGTGCGGCTGGGGCGCCTGGGGATGACGGATTTTCGCTAGCTCAGATGTTGGCCAGCCAACAACAAGGTACTCCTGCGGCTGGTGATAATGCTGGTGAGGCATCGGAATTTACCGGTGCGACTAGCGTCTTAAGTTCCATGGTGCAGTCGGCAATGTCTAATAATCCCACAGATGCTGGAAGCATAAGTATTGGTCTCGATGCTGAACCAGGTGCGGCAACTGCTCAAGCAAAAGGTGCAGCCCCCGTTGGTCCGGATGAAGAAGTTTGGACATAAAAAATTGGC
>CAYZLH010000026.1:0-14219 GCA_964478795.1 uncultured Bdellovibrionales bacterium
CTTTCCGGCAGGTATCACACTTTGGGTACTGATAAATCTTCGGGGTTTTCATGAGATTCTCCTTTGCCAATATCTGGAAAAAACAAACCAAATAACAACGCGAGAAACGCAATTCCTGCGCTCAGAAAGAAAATTCGATAAAGTCCCCAGTCCATGACCGCAGAGAGCCGATTCAACATTTCCACGCTCACACCGGCGCCATGATTTGGTCCAATTAATTGGTTGGCAAGGCCAGGCGGTAAAAAGGGATCGCGCCGAAGGGCGGTGGCCAGAACGGCTCCCATCACACCCACGGCAATGGTGCCGCCCACGGTACGGAAGAAAAGTGTGCTGGCGGTGGCGCTCCCGCGGCGATTCCAGCTGACGGAAGACTGCACAGAAAAGAGCAATGGAATATTGGAGAAGCCCATGCCCATTCCCAAGGTGCCCATCCCCAACATCAAGAAAGCAAAGTGCCAATCCCAGTAGGCGGCGCAGGCCGTGATGGTGCAACCAGTAAAAACCAACGTGAGTCCCGTACGTAGTAGGCGACGAAAGCCAACCTTGGGCAGAATTCGCGCGGAAAAACCACTCGCCAACGGCCAGCCGATTCCCATAGGAATAAGGCTCAAGCCCGCGGCGAAGGTGCCAAGTCGACGTACCGATTCCACATAGAGCGGAAGATAGGTGACGAAGCACAACATGGCGCCACCGAGCATGATGCTCACGAGGCTAGCATTAGAAATTACGGGATTCGAAAACATGTCTAGGGGAACCATTGGTTCCTTGGCCCGTTGTTCGACGAGCAAAAACGCCACAAAACAAAAGGTGGAGAGAGGCACAAGTAAAACCATGCCTTCGGGATCGTTCACCACGAGGAGGATGCTGCAGATGGCGGCACTCAAGAAAAAAGCACCTAACCAATCCAGCTGCACTTTCTTCTTTTGAATATTTTCTTTGAGTGCTTTCTGGAGAATAACGGCCGAGGCAATACCGAACGGAATATTGATATAGAAAATCCACGGCCAGCCTAAAGTTTCCACTATCAGGCTACCAATCATCGGCCCAGTCACGCCGGCCACTCCCCAGACGGTGCCGAAGATGGCGGTCACTTTGGCGCGTTCCTGAATTTTAAAAATGTCACCAGTGATAGTGAGGCCCATGGGTTGAATGGCGCCCGCACCTAATCCCTGGATGGCGCGAAAAATAACCAACTGAAGCATGGAAGTGGAAACAGCCGAGAGCAGGCTACCGACGAGAAACAAGCCAATGCCAAACTGCAAGATTGGCTTGCGGCCATAGAGATCCGCGAGTTTTCCGTAAATCGGCACAGTGATGGTGGAGCTCATCATATAGGCGGTGAACACCCAGGCGTAGAAATCTAGACCACCCAAATCACCGACGATGGTGGGCATTACGGTCGCCACGGCGGTGGCTTCCATGGCCGCGAGAAATACGGCGCAAAGAAGGGCCACTACAGTTAGCTTACGGTTGGTATTAGGTGCGCTTTGCATGGAGCTTCGCTTCTAAAGAAAGCAACTTCTCCTTCGTAGAGATTCCCCCGTGGGCGGAAAAGCCCACGAGTTTTTTGTTATGTCCGACTACACGATGGCAAGGAATCAAGAGCGGCAAGGGATTCCTGGCCATGGCTTGGCCCACGGCACGAGAGGCCAAGGGACTGCCAGCCTTTTGGGCAAGCTCTTTATATGTCATTACTTGGCCCGACGGGATTTGGTGAGCCGCCCGATAGACCTTTTTGAAAAAGGAGCTCATGTGGTCGGTAGCCAATGCCTCGAAAGGCAATTCCAGCGCCTTGCCTTCAAAGTGTTTCTGAACTTTACCAAAGAGATTGGCCAAGGCCTTGGGTGCTTCTTTTACCCATTGTAGGTTCACGAACTGGTCGGTCAGACTTCTTTGCAGCGCAGCTTTAGAAGCTTCGGGTAGGCGGAAGGCCACAAGCTTTTCGTCGCCGTTCCAAATAGCAGCTACGGTACCGATTTTGGTATTCAGTAAATAGCCAAAGTGGCGATCTTGAACCTTGCCAGACATAAAAAAGAACCTCCAAGCCTAGGTCGAAACCTATGGGCTTGGAGATGAATTATCACTGGCTTAGCCTAGGCGGCAAGTTGAGATTCGAGGTGTTCCTCGGCGAGGCATTCTTTCAGTTCGGCAATGGCTTTCGAGTGCAATTGGCACACTCGCGATTCCGATAGGTGTAGTCGCACGCCGATCTCTTTGAGGTTCAACTCTTCGAAATAATAGAGACTTAGCACTTGTCTTTCAATGTCTGGCAAATGACGCAGGCCCTTTTCGATTTTCTCGCGGAGGTCGTGCTTGTTGGCTTCCTCGAAGGGGTCAATTCCGTCGTGGGTATCGGGTACCAATTCGATGGTAGTTTGGGTGCGATCTTCCGCCGCACCAACTTTTACGTAGCTGGCCAAATTCATCTGCTCCAAGGTGTTTACGTCACGAACTAACTGCTCGTATTTTTCTTTGCTCAAATGGAGCGCGCTACACAACTCTTTGTCAGTGGCGCGGCGGCCTTTTTTCTGGCGAATCTTTTCACAGATTCTTTCAAATTGTTTCGCTTTTTGGCGCATGCCTTTGGGGCACCAGTCTTGAGTTCGCAATTCATCAATCATGGCACCGCGAATACGAAACTCCGCATAGGTCTTAAATTTGAATCCTTTTTCTGGATTAAAGCGTTCCAAAGCTTGCATCAAGCCAATCAATCCAGCGCTTACTAAATCATCGAATTCCACGCTTGCAGGCAAACGGGTGGCCATTTTTTTGGCAACGATTTTCACCAGCGAAAAATATTCCAGCATGAGAATATCCCGGCTCTTGTTTTTCAAGGTGTTCTCCTTGGGGTGCTTTTTCTTATCTGGGGTGCTGACATACTTCATGGGTGTAACTCCTAATAGGGGAACCATAAAACAGTCGCGCGGTGGGTCTCCGGTGGGCTGAGAGCACTCTCCGTGGGGACGGAACCTCTGAATATCATTCACTTTTATTAAGTGCCTGATATTGTAGGGGAAATTCTATCCACTAATAGTTGATTAGCTGCATTGGTTATGCCAGGCACTTAAGTATTTGAATTTGCTAGAGCGACTTACGAGAAAAGTGTCGAAGTTTTCAACAAGTGTTAAGGTCTTAGGCACTGGAATTTTTTGCAAATTTATAGGAGTGAAAAAATGCCGAATAAAATTATCGTGGCGACAGCCTTAGCGTTTCTATTCGCGGGAATTTCTCTCGCCGATGCGAAGACCAAAAAGGCCGACAAAACAGACAAAGCAGAAGCGAAAAAAGAGGAGAAAAAGGAAGTGGCAAAACGAGCGGACGGCTTAGTGATCGAGGATATGAAAGAAGGTAGCGGCACCGCTGCAAAACTGGGCAGCAAAATTACCGTGCACTACAAGGGCACCTTGAAAAATGGAAAAGTGTTCGATTCTTCTTACGATCGCAAAGAGCCCATTACGTTTGATTTGTTGGAAGGTCGTTTGATTAAAGGTTGGACCGAAGGAATCCCTGGAATGAAGGTTGGCGGTAAGCGCAAGCTTTCTATTCCTTACGCGATGGCCTATGGCGATCGCGGCACTCCAGATGGCGCCATCCCGCCTAAGAGTGACTTGGATTTCGAAGTGGAACTAGTCGAAGTAAAATAGTTTCTGCTGGAAATTATGCCAATGAGCCGAGTGAAAATTTTCACTCGGCTTTTTTAATTCCATTCGAGCCCAAGATAATAGGAGCGCTCAGCAGTGCCAAAGCCACTAGTTTCTTGATACGAACGATTTAAGATATTTTCGATTCTTAACGTCAGCTTCCAGATCTCTTTGAGGCGATGAAAGGCGGAAAATCGCAGCACGGAGAAGCTCGGCATATTCTGAGCGCTATAGGGAAAGATTGGTAGAGTGTCGACTCGTTTCCCAACCCACCGCAACTGCAAACCAGCTCCGGCAAAATCTCCTTTACGGTAGCCAATTTCGCCAGTGCCAAACAGATTGGGACGGCGGCGTAAAGGATTCCCATTGGTGAGATCCCTAGCGTTCATCCAGGTGAAGGAAGTATCCACATAAAGCGAAGCGATGGAATGGCGGTGAGCGAATTCAAGGCCCACCGATTCGGCGCGACCGATGTTGCGATAACTTCCGGGGGAAGGGGTGGATTGAAAGTCGATCAATTCGCGATAGAGATTCTGAAATGCGGTGAGTTCCGTTTGCGTATCTCCCGTTAAATATTCTAAGGAAATATCTTTTGCTACGGAACGTGAAGGTTTCAAGCTCCGTGTGCCAAAGCGGGAATAGGTTTGATATAAGCTGGGCGTTTTGTAGCCGGAGCCAATGGATGCTCTCAGTCTGAGCGCATCTTGGAGCAGCCAATACCCCAAAGCGGAGCGATAGGTGATTGCTTTCTGGTGCTCCGAGGGAAAATCAATTCGCGCGCCATGTGATCCTTCGAGCGCTGATTTTTGCCATTCCCACTGCGCGAAACCCGCAAGCGATTGCAATGATTCGCGATCAGAAAAATCCGACGAGCGCCCATTTTCCAAGGAGAAGTCGATTCCGGCGGAAGGCGCGTGATTCGCATACTGCTTTTTCAAAAAGGTTTCGCCTCGCCACTGTTGCGCGCGGTAAAAGGCGGGACCGGCCGTATTATCATCGCGATTTTTGGAAAAATGGGAAACGCCGGATTGCATTGAAAGACCGTCGCCTAAATCATGAAATTCGCTCAAGCGGAAAGTTAGGTTGCGATTTTTCGTTTGCGTGCCAAGGCTGTCGCCGCTGGGGCCACCGTCACGATCTGTTTCTGTTAAGTTGTATTGATAAAAACCCTGGGCTTCGAGCACGCCCTTGGCGCCCAATGCATACGACTTTTTTCCGCCGAAGGAATAGGCCCGATAGCCATCTCTTTCCGTGTTTCCTTGTTTGGCATCAGCAGCAGAAAAACCATCACTTCGCTCATAGGAGGCACGAAAGCCTAGATGGGCTGCGCGCGCTTTGTAGGTTCCATAGGATCCACCTTCCACTCGCGCTTGTGGGTTTACCGAATCTTGCGAGGTGAGGAGGATTACGCCCCCAAGTGCATCGCTTCCGTAGCTCACGCTCTGAGCTCCTTTGAGAATTTCAATTTTTTCGAGCGAAGTTGGAATCTGAGAGAAATCAAAAGATCTGGAAGGCGAAAGTGGATCGTTCAGGGGGATCCCGTCGAGCAAAACCAAAGTGTCTTCCGCTCGAGCGCCACGAATGAATACCGAACGAGTTTGTCCGGATCCTCCGGCAGCAGAAAAGGCGATTCCCGGTACATCGGAAAAAGCGGATTCCACATTTTCACCTTGAGAATGCCAGCGGCTACCCTCGATTTCTTTCTTTCCGATGGGCACGGCAATTCCATCGGTGCTGCGTTTCTGATCTTGGACAATGATGGGCTCTAGAACCGAGGCTTTATCGTCGGCAACGGATAAGAACGGAAACAGGACAAGAAAGAGGGTAAGCATCAAGAACTCCTGCGCGGGATGATAGTAGAAAACAAGCATTCGGGCTCTCAGAAGTAAATTACAACCTCCAAATACCGTTGCGGCACAGCACCGGATTCTCACCGGATTTCCCTCGTTTTCAGGTACGTTTATGGCTAACACTATCCGAAAAGAAAAACACCATGCATTAGTTGATTGCCAATGACAATCGACGGAAAATGCTAGAAAAGGGTTTCATGGCAGAACATAAACAGTCAAAAAATCTCGGGATGTTGGTGCTGGGCGCGCTAGGAGTTGTTTATGGCGATATTGGTACCAGCCCGCTGTATGCCATTCGCGAATGCTTTCATCACGGCTATGACATCGCCAAAAGCCCAGAGAATATACTTGGGGTACTTTCGCTAATCACCTGGTCGCTGGTGGTGATGGTTTCGATAAAATATATTTTATTTATCATGCGCGCGGATAACAAAGGTGAAGGTGGGATCCTTGCCTTAATTGCCCTTGTCTCTCCGCATCGAGCGCGGCGATCCACTGATCGAGTACGTTATGTGATTCCTATTGGCGTGTTCGGTGCCGCCTTGTTAATTGGCGATGGGATGATTACGCCGGCCATTTCCGTATTATCGGCGGTGGAAGGTCTTAAGATTGCTACGCCCTTGTTTGAACCCTATGTGATTTACATTACTGTCGCTATTCTCACGGGACTTTTCTATATGCAGAAGGCTGGCACTGCAAAAATCGGTTCGGTCTTTGGTCCGATCATGGTGCTGTGGTTTTCCACATTAGCATGTTTAGGAATTGTGAATATTCTCAAGGCCCCCCATGTTTTAGCCGCCGTAAATCCCATTTTTGCTATTCGATTTTTCGTCGAAAATAATTCTCAGGCCTTTTTCGTTTTAGGCTCCGTGGTGCTCGCCGTTACCGGCGGTGAGGCGCTCTATGCCGACATGGGCCACTTCGGGCGCCGGCCCATCAAAGTGGCTTGGTTTTTCGGCGTGTTGCCAGCGTTGTTGCTAAACTATTTTGGCCAAGGTGCCTTGATGGTGACCAACCCTGATGTGGACCATCCGTTTTTTCAAATGGCCCCAGGTTGGGCCACTATTCCTCTCGTAATTTTATCCACTGCCGCTACGGTGATCGCTTCGCAGGCGTTGATCTCAGGAGTGTTCTCCCTATCTCGACAGGCCATTCAACTGGGCTACATTCCTCGACTGAATATTGTGCATACTTCGAAAGATGAAATTGGGCAGATTTATATTCCACTAGTGAACTGGTCACTCTTTTTGAGCACCGTGTGGTTGGTGTTAACCTTTAAGAGCTCTTCTAATTTGGCATCGGCCTATGGATTGGCAGTGACCGGCACGATGGTAACCACTACGATTCTAGCCTACTTTGTCGCCCGCCGAAATTGGGGTTGGAGCCACTGGAAAGCAATCCCGATCGTGGCAATATTTTTGACCTGTGACTTGGCATTTTTCTCGGCAAACTTACCGAAAATTCCCGATGGTGGCTGGTTTCCGCTGGTGGTGGGGGCCTTCATGTATTTCCTCATGTCCACCTGGCAGCGCGGTCGGGCAATCGTGGCTGAGCGCATGCGCCGAAATGCGCTACCATTGGCGCAATTGGTCCGTGATATTGAAAAGCAGAATCCGATTCGCGTGCCCGGAACCGCAATCTTTATGACCAGTGATCCAGATTCTACGCCAGCGGCGTTGGTGCATAATTTAAAGCATAATAAAATTCTGCATGAACGAGTGGCTGTCCTTACTATCACCACGACCGACGAGCCTTATGTGCGCTCGAAAGACCGAATTCAATTTAACGTTGTTTGCAACAATCTCTATCGCGTAGTGGCGAATTACGGATTCATGCAGACACCAAATATATTTGAAATTCTGGATGCCGCCAAAAAGCAGGGCTTTCAGTTCCAATTTGAAGAAATTACTTTTTTCCTAGGGAGAGAAACGATATTGGCTTCGCGCGAGCCGGGCATGGCCATCTGGCGGGAGAAAATCTTTGCCTTTATGCTTCGAAATGCCCAAAGAGCCACGGCCTTCTTCCAGATTCCTCCGGATCAGGTAATTGAAGTGGGGATGCAGGTCGAAATTTAACTGCGTCAGTTTTGCAGTGTTGGTTCGAAATATAGCGGTACTGTGGTAAGGTAAGACCTAAATGAAGGCGAAATTTGTCACAACAATCTGTATTTTTCTGCTGGGGTCGGTGTTTTCCCTTTCTTATACTTTGTATTGCGATTTCTGGATGACTCATCAGCGCGGATCGGTGACTCAACAGGAAGCCAAATCCTGCCACGAAATGCCGGAACACGCGCAAAAAGACACTCCAGATGCTTGTCCCATTTTGTTGAATTTAGAGGATAGCCGAGCGATCGCCGCACAGGATCAGGTCAGAGTTGAAAAACAGACTAGCAGTCCAATCTATTTTTCGGACTTAATCCAAGTAGCTCCCTTGATTCACAAGGCCACCATAACTCGCTTACTCCCGGATCGGATACCCGAAGGACTCCCTGTCTATTTGCGTAATCCAGTGTTGCGAATTTAGGGCGACACCCTAAAATTATTCGAGAAATCTTTTCATTCACAATTACTTGGAGGAGACATGTTTTTTATTGTCGCCTTGCTGCTGGCATTTCAACAGCAAGTACAGGCCCATCCTGTGGCATTTGAAGGATCCACGGGGATTATGGGTTACCACTCGTCTGACATGACAGAGATGGAAGTAAATTATTCGATTCGATATTGGTTTGGTCCATCGATTCAAACGGTACGTTATCGAATGGACACGGCACGTCCGGATCTAGCGGTAGGGAAATTAAATTTTCTGGCTCATCGCTGGAATGGCGAAGACTACCAGGCAAATATTTATTTGCACGGTGGTGCCGGACGAGCCATTACCGAAAGGCGCTTTGTATATCACAGTGGAATCACCGCGGATATTGAAGACCGAAAGTACTATCTTCTCGGCGAGTGGAACACCTATCGGTCGTCTATTCGCACGGAGTTGCAGACTTGGAAGGTGCGAGCGGGCTTTGCGCCCTACGTAGCGCCTTTTGAAAGTTTGCACTCCTGGTTCATTGTGGAGCTGAAGAAAAAAGTGTGGGGGAGCGAAAGATTGAAGTCGTTCCTACTTTGCGCTTTTTTTACCAAAACGTGCTGTGGGAGGTGGGAGCCTCACTCAGTGGAAAGTTAAATCTAAATTATATAATTCATTTTTAAGGAGTTTGTATGAAAGCGTTATTAGTAAGTTTGTTTGTTGGTTTAGTGGTGGCTGTTTCGGCCTATGCAGAAACGGCTAATGTGAAAGTAAATGGAATGGTTTGTTCTTTTTGCGCCCAGGGGATCAAAAAGAAGTTTTCTGCTCATGAATGTGTAGAGAGCGTTGATGTGGATCTTGAGAAAAAAAATGTGAAGATTGTCATCAAGAAAGACAAAAAGCTGCCTGATTCCGATATCAAAAAAATGATTAAGGAATCGGGCTACGTAGTGGATAAAATCGACCGAAACCTATGAAAAAGGTCTTAAACTTTTTTGCGCTTTTTGGTTCGGCGGGCACCGTGGTCTGCTGCGCGCTTCCGACACTGTTCGTTTCGCTAGGAATGGGCGCGGTCGTGGCCGGAGTGGTTGCGGAAGTTCCGCAAATCGTATGGCTTTCCGAAAGGAAAGCCATGCTTTTTCTCGTCTGTGGTTTTTTATTAACGCTATCCGGGTGGCTACAATGGCGAGCGCGCAATGAGCCTTGCCCCATTGATCCGAAATTAGCGGAAGCCTGTAAATCAGGGAGGAAGTGGAGTATTCGTATCTACTTAGTGTCCCTGGTGATCTTTAGCGTGGGGTTATTCTTCGCCTATCTCGGGCCCTGGCTGCTCTTTTCCTGAAAGTTGAGAATATCTTTCTTTCCTTTTTCCGTGTGATTTGGCGAAAAATTTCACTGAGATTTTCGCTAAATCGCCGGAAATATTAAATTTTGCTTCAGGTTTCGTCGATAGGAACTCGTAATCGATTTTTCTGGAGCAACTTATGCGAATACTTTTTTCATTGCTGGTAATTTTTTCAACCACTAACGTACAGGCGAAGACGCCCACGGTTGACGAGGTAATAAGTAACCTTAAGCTAGAGACGTCACCCTTTGAGGCCTGTAAGGATGTGTCGCTTTTAAGCCGCAAGGATTATGAAAAAAATCGCGAATTTTGGCAAGAGACCTTGGCCGAGTGTCCGGACGTGGCGAGGGAGTTACAGATTCTTCCTTCAGCGGGTTTTTTGAGCTCATTTATTGGTTATATGGGCGAGGCTGAAGAAAATCTTCGCTCGGTTGAATTTCTCAATCGACTTGGCGAAGAGGCGAAGAAATCAATTCTAGAAAACAATCGGCTAACTGCGCCAAAGGCGACGTGAAATCCATGGACGCCGTGCGAGCATCTGCTTCGGATACGACGAAAGATTTCTTTCAACAAAAGAATTGTGAGCCAATGCTGAAGGCCGTGAACCAGGCTGCCGCGCTAAAAGGGAAAGACGCGCGAATTCAATATGCATTGGTGAAGCATTTTGGCAGCCCAGCTGCCGCCGCTGGCCGCGGGATTCGGGCAGGGCTTTCGAAGGTTACATCCTTGTGGGGTGGAGAGGGTTTTGTACTTCCACTGGAAAAGCAGCCATTAAGCCCGGAAGAGCAGGCGGTTGTTGATCAAACCATCAAAGATCAAAACGCGAAAATGGAAGCTGAGTTTCAAAAAATGCGCAGCGAAGTGGCAAAAGAGGTGGAACGCCTAAAGAAGCTAGATGTCAATAGGGGTCAGTATCGTCTGGACTCGTTGATGGACCAAAAAGACGGTCACTTTGTTAGTCCAAAAATTCCGTCTTGGTATATTGAGTACGATCGCGAATCGAGTCAGGGGAAAAACCCCAATAGTCCGCAGGCCAGATTACATCGTGAGCGAGTCATGATGGATATGCAAAACCAAATTTTAGCCGAACACGCCGATGCATTTCACAATGCAGTTTCGAGTGCGCCGATCGTGGCCTACTTAGACACCAAAAATCCAAAAACTGCTGATATTGCCAGGGCGGCCGAAGCTCTTTTAAAAAACGGAAATGCGGAACTCAAAAAAATCGAAGATACCATGAAAGAGTCTAAGCGAATGATGTCGGATCGCTGGGCAGGTGGAGGAAAGGGTGGAGCTGCGAAGCTGGGACCCGATCCCGACGCTGCCGCCAAGAATATGATGGAGTTCATGAAATACGGTCCGCTTGTAAGAAAGCTACTCGCCGAAGATAAAATGAATTGTCGAACAGCAACGGGTATCGCGAATTATATTTCCGGTAGTGAAATGCGTAATGCCACTCTGATCGTGGGGGGGATGCTGGCCGGTGGAGCTGTAGTGGGATTGGCGGCCGGGGCAGTGGGATTAACGGCGGCGGGTATTACTGGGGCTGTGGCGGGAGCTGCTCTCATCCCTAGCGGAGTTCTCTATTATAATGACTACGACAAATACGCGAAAGCTGAACAGCGCACCTTCAACGTAGCTCACACCATTGAAGATCAAGTAGGCGCTGGAACTTTGTTGGCCGATACCAAGGAATTTGAGGCTGCCCGAAGTAATTTTACTTTCGCTGTGGCAACTGCCGGGACGGGATTGGATTTATGGGGACTGGGCTTAGGTAAGGGGGCGCTTATGGGAGCGGCTTTAGCGGGTAGACGCTTAGTCCTTCAGCCCTCGTCAAAGCTAGCATTGATGAAGCAGCTGCGCGCAAAAGGCCTGGGTGAAATTGAAGTGAAACGTTTGATCGATGATTTGGCTTCTGAAGATGTGGCTGTCTCGGGTCAGGCGGTGATGAAGGTAATGCGGGAGACGGGAATTGATTCTCGCGATGTGCGACTGGCGCGAGAATTAACTCGAACACGCTTAGTGAACGATCAAAACGTTGAAGCTTACGATGCGATTCTTGCTCGATTGAAAAAACTGCCGGAAGGCGAACGGGCTAAAGTTTACGCCCGAGTTGAGGAAACTCTCAAAGATGTTAATTCGGCCAAAGTGAATGCCGGAAATCGCACCCAGGCCTTGGAGGCCATTGTTTCCGGGGCAACCTTTGGCGCTGATCCAAAACGAGTGGCGGCACTAGTGGGAGATTGGGAAGATGGCTTGGATGGTTTGGCCATGGCCTTTGATGCCGCTGGAAAACACCTGAATGCAAAAGAGTTTTCCGGACTTTCCGGCGATCTGCGCTTGCAAGCGGCTTTCAAGAAGGGCCTAGACGACCTCCGAGTTTCAAATCCTTCTTTGCGCGCTCTCCCTGAAGAGCGTTGGGCTTCGATGAGAGAAGAGATGAGCGCTTGCCCATTGGGCTTAAAGAAGTAGGGGTTTGGGCGATCCCTAAGCGCCCGGCTCATCTATAGTGAGGCACTGTTTCCTGGTGGAGACAGTGCTTTTTTCATACAGAGACAAGCTAAATATTGGAAAAGATTGAGACCTCGGTTTGGTATTCCCCTTGCGATTCCTTTGGGAAGAAGCGAGGAACGTATGAAGATCACTTATTTGCCGATCGATCAGTTTTTACAATTATCTCAAACGGGCAATCGTGGCCCTGATCCTTTACCCAAGGCATTGGCTTTTGCCGCTCTGTTGTTTGTATTTACGGCTATTCTGGCCCTTTAGGGCTCTTCTTCTTCGAGAAGTTGCGTGAGTCTTCGGTATATCCATCATCTAAAGGCTTTTTCTTTCGATAGAGCGCAAGAGTCTTTTTCATTTCATCGACTCTTTCGGGATTTCCGCCGATCAATTCTGCGAGATCCACAACTACCTTCATGGTGTCGGCTGCCTTGGTATAATCCTTTTGGGCCGCCAGAATGGCCGCATAGGTATCCAGCCAAGCCACAAAGATTCCATTGGCTTCAAATAAGTAATGCACCAAATCTTCTGCTTTAGCGGGATCACGGAGCTTTTTGTCGTCGCAGCTAACAAGCGTATAGGCCAGATTATTCATCGCGATCTGATAGCCAGACTGGGCGCTCCTTTCGAACCATTGGATGGCTTTTGCGCAACTTTTTTCTACTCCCGCGGACCCAGAAGAATAGAAGCCCCCCAAATGATCCATGGAAACAGGGTCGCCAATGGCCGCTGCTTCTTGAAATTTTCGAAAGGCCAGTTTCGGGTCGTGTACTAACGGGTCTTTCGAATAGAGCGCCTTTAGCCCATCTAGGCGGAGTGCTTCGGCTTTTCGTACGTCTTCAGCACTGACCGGCTTCGGAGCTGGGGCGCCGAAAAGTGTTTCTATCGCGGGATTGGTGGTAAGCGGTTCCTGCGTTGGACTAGAAGGGGTGGGGGAATCCTTGGGGGGGTGGTGAGCGCAACCCGCTGAAATTAGGAGAAAAATCGGCAAAAATTTCAGGGCTCTCATCGGATGGCCGCATAAACGCGGTGAACGTCATCATTGTCATCGATGGCCTGGAGGAACTCGGCCACTTCCTTTAGTTGGTCGCCGGATAGCTCCACCATATTCTTGGCTCGGTAGCCTAACTCCGATGTAGTGACTTTCCAGCCGGCGGCCGTGAGGGCATTGGAAACGGTGTTTAAGTCAGTGATATCTGTATAGAATACGGCTCCAACCTGTGCGTCTTTTTCTAATTCTTCCTTAGCCATGGGCTCCACGTTTTGGGCGCCGGCTTCAATGGCAGCCTCTTCGGCGTCTTTGGCCTCGGTATGGGAGGCTTCGATGATTCCAAGCCGGTCAAACATCCAGGCTACCGAACCAGCATTCCCCAACTGGGCTTTGCGAAATAGCACGCGGATATCGGAGTTCGTTCGGTTCTTATTGTCCGTCAGGCATTCCACGATTAGCGGCACTTTGTGGGGCGCAAATCCTTCAAAGGTTAGAGTTTCATAGGTCACCTTTTCATCCAGTAACCCCGCGCCTTTCTTGATGTTTCTCTCAATCGTATCCCGCGGCATCGATTGCTTTTTGGCCGCTTCCACGGCCGCTCTTAAGCGCGGATTAGAGCCTGGATCCGGACCACCCAACTTCGCCGCCACCGAAATTTCTTTGGCGAGTTTGGAGAAGATTGCTCCCTGTTGTGCCGCCTTCGCAGCTTTACCCGATACTTTCCACTGTGCACCCATGGGGAGAGTTGTAACAAAAAAAATGAAAATGTGTAAGTTCCATTGTTGACACATTGAGTCAAGTACGGTAATTCCCACTTAACGATTTGCAACCTCTTAACTCGGAGTGAAAAATGAAATTCTTAGCCATGATCGCCCTCTTCCTCAGCACCGTAACCGCCCAAGCCGCCGTAATCGGCGAGTGTGGTGACCTCAACAGCTTGGAAAATTTGGTAGAGCCTTGGGAAAAAAATACGAAGTCTTTCTACAATGGCCAAGTTCGTATCGCCCTTGTTGATACTGGCGGTGAGCCTGTTTGCTGCAGCACCCACCTCGTGATTATGGTTCCCAGCAATGATGAAATGGGTGGATCGAAGTGCATGGTGTTCAGCCAAGAAAAATACACCTCTGAAGGTGAAGCACCTTCCTACATGGGCTTCCAGAGCATCGATTTCCAAAATATCAAGTCGAGCTACGATCCTGCGAAAGGATTGAGCCTCTCGATTCCTTACTCCACCTATATCGATGGAATCGATTCTGATAGCGGAATGGCCAAAGTTCTCATCAACCTTTCTCGTACTGAGTCGGTACGTTTGGTAAGATAATTAGTTTAGCAAAGCAGTGGACATCTCGGGAGAGAAGCTTAGAAGGCTTCTCTCC
>CAYZLH010000027.1:0-13929 GCA_964478795.1 uncultured Bdellovibrionales bacterium
TTATGGTGGCCCCTCCGAGAATCGAACTCGGATGCCCGTGAAGGCGCAGGTTTTTGAAACCTGTGCGTCTACCAATTCCGCCAAAGGGCCAATCAAAATCGAGAGGTTATTAGTAATCGAGAGCATGGCGCTCTGTAAAGGGTAAGACGAAGGAAAATTTGTAATGCTGCGCAAAAGCGACCTATTGATGCCGGAAAAAACCGTGGGCCAAGTGTCCCACCAGCAAAATAGTCAGGCCCGAAAGATAGAGAGTTGAGGCCCGGAGATACTTCCAGCCCCAAAACAGCCGCGCATGGAGGTATATGCCACAGATCATCCAGGCGGCGATAGCCAGCAGTGTTTCTTGCTTTTCCGTAACGATTTCCGAGGGTAGGGGAATATTGTTCAGCTCCATTAAAACCATGGCTTCCGTAATAATCCCCACCGTCAACAGGGGCAGGGCCCACAAAATCATCCGATAAGCCATGCGATCGAGCTGCCAGAGGGCCCGTTTCGTCTTTTCTTTCTCTTTTTCTTGTAGGCTCCGCGCCCGCCAAGTCGTCAGCAAGAAAAGCATCACTAGGGGTAAGGCCAGAATGCAAAAGGCGTAGCCCAATAAAAAGCACAGCCGATGAAAGCTCAGCCATTCGAGGTCGTAAGTGAACAAGTTCTTGAATCGGGCCGCCGCCGAAGGCGATAGAGTCAGAGATAAGGCCGTCCAAAAGCTCGAAAAGATCGCCGAAGATTGGTTATTATAGGCAATTTCCGTGGCCACACTGGCGGCGCTAACACACCAGGCGAATAGCAAAAAGCTTACTGGCATATCATAAAAATTCGAACGCACCTGCCCGTCCACAATTTGCAGCTGACCAATATAAAGAACTAAACCGATGGTGAAACAAACTAGCGCAATTTTTTCCATCCCGGAGCTAATGCGGTCCCATTTGGCAGATCCTTTTCCCCACAACAACAAGCGCAGCAGAAATCCTCCCCAGAATCCAACAGCTGCGGCGATCAGAAGTATTTTGGTCATATGGCAAGATTGCGGCTTTTCCGGGAAATCGTCAAGTTGGCAAGCCATTTGCTCAGTGGAAAAAAAAGGAGAATCTCAAATGGATCCAACAAAATGGTTACACTCGCCCGTTTCCCAAAAGTCATTCGGATTAAAACCAATTTCACAGTTAACTCTTGAGCCGTATTTTGGTCGCGCGAAACAGCTCAAACTTTTCCGCACTCAATATGTTGTTGGGTCTGCCGATGATTGTGACATTCAAATCGATGATCCATTTGTCTCACCTCACCACGCTAAAATCTTTATCGAAAAAGAGGGCATGGCTTATCGAGTGGTCGATCTGTCTTCACGAAATGGAGTATTTTTGAATGGTCAGCGGGTAATAGACGCGCCTCTACCTGAGCGTGGAAATTTGCAGATTGGTCGCTCCAAGCTGCGCTGGAAAGGTGACGAGCGGGATTCTGAGACGGACGATTGGATTGCCCGCAGCGAAAAAATGAAGAAACTGTTGGGTGAAATGAAAGATGTGGCCGCCTCGGATCTCCCTATTTTAATCCTTGGCGAAACCGGCACCGGGAAAGAATATTTGGCAAAGTTTGTTCATGACCAGAGCCAACGGAAAAATGAAAGATATGTCTCTGTGAACGGGGCGTTGACCGATGGTCCGCTCGCGGAAAGCGAACTCTTTGGTCACACCAAGGGGGCATTCACTGGAGCTGAAGCTGCCCGAACCGGAGCCATTCGGGCCGCCAATCACGGCACGCTTTTTCTTGATGAAGTCGCTGACATTCCCGCGGGTGCGCAGGTGAAGTTGCTGCGAGCTCTAGAATTGGGTGAAGTGAAGCCGTTAGGATCCGATCACACCGAAAAATCAAATTTTCGTATCGTGGCCGCAACCAGCCAAAACATGCAAAAAAAGATTCAACAGGGCACCTTTCGTATCGATCTCTATTTTCGCTTGGCTGGAGCGTGTTTCCAGGTGCCACCGTTGCGGGAGCGCGAAGAAGACATCTTGGCAATTTCTGAAAAAATCTTTGCCAAAAGTGGCTGCGAGATGGGGGCCGATATTAAGTCCTTATTACTTTCCTATGATTGGCCAGGAAACGTGCGGGAGTTGAAATCGTGGGCGCAAAGAGCTGTGGTGCGAGCGAGAGCCGAGGGAATTCGGGTAATCCGATCAGAATTTTTTGACCGGGTTGCGATTGATCAGTCTGCCACGCCGGAGGAATTTATGGGAAAGAGCCTGGAAGAAATGGAAAGAGAAATGATTTTACAGTCGCTCAATCGTCACGGGTGGGCGAGAAAATCCGCCGCAGAGGAATTGAAAATATCGCGATCCACGCTCTACGACAAAATGAAAAAATTTGGGATTAAGAATGTCGCAATTACTGGATGATTAAATTTTCAAAAAAAACTTCTTCGGCTTTACCTTTAGGTATGCTTTTGTTGATCGATTCGAGTAGCACAGCTTTGGCTCTTTGTTTACCGTGTTCCTCGAGGAGATCCACGTTTTCTCGATAAATATTCTGAAATGAATCGGTGATTCGATCATGAATTACCGATTCGTTTTTTTGCGCAAATCCGGCGGCATCGGGATCGTTCATGCGTAACCAAATATCTACGGCCATCATTTTACCCGATTGCCCGCCGGCAAAAACATTCACCGTAAAACGACCCACTGAAACGAGGTTGGCCTTCTCCACAACCTTATCGCGAAATTCCTCAAAGCCATGGCTCATTTCCTGTTTTAAATTCTCGTGGGCATCGCTCTGTTTGAGTCGCGCGAAAAATTTTTTCCCCGCATACCCCGTGGCAATCACCGCCCCTAAGAAAAGCGTATAGACCAAAAGCACCTGTAGTCGCGTCTGGGTGCTGCCGTCTCGGTAGATAGTCGACAATCCTGGATCAGATTTCTTCGTATTAGCGGCCGCCGGCGCCTTGGGCGAACGAAATTTTTTGAGAAAAGCGATTTTGTCTAGTTTTTCTAGGAGGCCGGCCTGAAGGCCCGCGAGTTTCTGCTTTATCTCGTCAACTTTCGACATCTTCTATGAGTGTAAAGGGGAATTTCAGCTAAGGAAAGCAGTGAAAAATGGGTAAACTTTCCCCCCGATTTTACCGATAAAAAAACACACGGAGGTTACAATGAAAAAAGGATTTTTATTACTCTCAACCTTTACACTAATTTTCTTCTCGGGCTGCGCCACCATTTTTGATTTTGGCGAAACCGAGAATCCCTCAGAGTACGATCGCGGTTATTCCCTAGATGACGAAGAGTGCACCGGGAGATTTTGCGACACGGAAGCGGATGCTAATGCAGAGGTACCTCGTCGTTTGGCCTCGCAATTGGGTGAGGAACATCAAGAAGACTATCGCATTCAAAGAGCCATTGAGATGAAAGACATCATTCTCGGAATGACTCGCATGGATGTATCGCAAAGCTGGGGTGAGCCCTTGCAAAGAGAAGTTGCTGGTAATGGGCGTGATGGGCATGAGCGCTGGATTTACGGTTCCAGGTATTCTCTTGGCGGCTCGCGAACAGTGATTTTTGAAAACGGCAAAGTGGCCGGCTGGCATCGTTAATTTAGGAGTTCAATGAAACGCGCGGCGAAACAGCTTTGGAGCATTTTCGTGGTATTGCTGCTTTCCACGGCGATGTTTGTCATCACAATTTCTCCAGCTCGTGCGCCTCACGGCGGGAAGAATTCTCTTGGGGGAAGAACGATTGCTTCCCTTCAAGAGCGAGAGTTTGATCAAAAATTATTACAGTTTCAGCTTTGCTATTCTGTAAATTTTAGCGCAGAACGGGCAACTCCCGAGCGACGACGCGTGTGCAAGGCGTTGCTGGTGCATCGCTTGGAAAAGTTTTTGAAAAACCCAGGGAGTTATTTAAAAGTTCCGATGGAATTTCATTGTGAAGATACCGTATTTTCTCGGCCGAAGGGAAAAGACGATGAGCTTCTGCGTGTGATTATGCAGCCGAACAAAGAGTTTGAGGCTATTGATTTGGCTATTCAAGCCAACCTAGAACCAGGATCTGTGGGAGAGAGTCTAGACCGAAAGGCCAAACAGGCCTGCAGCTTTCTCACCGACTGCAAACTAGCCATGGGTCCGCAAGGCCTTAGCTTTCGCAAATTGGCCCAGTGCTTTAGCACAGGCAATGTTACGCATCGCAAAATTCTCCTCGATGAAGTGGCCGCCATGCTCTTTAAGGCCAAACAGAAGCAAAACAAGATTCTTTATGCCGATCTGCTCATAGAAGCCCAATAATTCAGGGCTTTTTTCGAGCTTTTCCCTCTAGATCAGCCCCCATTCTATTGCTAAGATGGCGCACTTATGGATGCTTATTACGAGTTTGAACGTCCCATTACCAATCTAGAAAAACGAATCACCGAGCTGAAGGAAATGTCGGTGCAGGAGAAAATGGATTTCTCCACCGAGATCGGAGCTCTAGAGAAGAAGCTCCATCTGTTGATCGAAGAGGTATATTCCAACCTCACGCCTTGGCAACGCGTTCAGCTTTCTCGCCACCCCCATCGGCCCTATGCCGAAGACTATATCAAATTATTGCTGACTGATTTTCAAGAACTGCACGGTGATCGAAAGTTTCGTGATGATCCAGCGATTATTGGGGGCATCGGTAGGTTTCGCGATCAGCCTGTCATGCTAATTGGTCAACAAAAGGGCCGAGGCACCAAAGAGAAGATGAAACGAAACTTCGGAATGGCCAAACCCGAGGGGTATCGCAAAGCGATTCGTTTGATGGAAATGGCGGGAAGATTTTCTTTGCCAATTATTACCCTAGTCGATACTCCGGGTGCATATCCAGGCATTGATGCCGAAGAGCGCGGCCAAAGTGAGGCCATCGCGGATAGTATAATGCGCATGTTCGATTTGCCCGTCCCGGTGATTACAGCGGTAATTGGTGAGGGCGGATCTGGTGGTGCTCTGGCGGTGGCCGTTGCTGATAATGTGCAAATGCAGGAATTTTCTACCTATTCAGTGATCTCTCCTGAGAGTTGTGCTTCGATTCTATGGAGTGATAGCACCATGGCCGAACAAGCGGCAAAGGTGCTAAAGCTGAGCGCACCAGAAGTGAAAGCCTTAGGCGTAGTAGATGGAATTATTCCCGAGCCACAGGGTGGAGCTCACCGTGACTATGAAAAGGCCGCAAAAATGTTGGGCGATGGTATCTACGATCAGCTCACTAAACTTCTGGTTAAAGATGGCGATTCGCTAAAAGCTGGAAGACTAGCCCGATTCCGCAAGATGGGCTCCGAATTTCTTTTGAACTCACCGGTAGAAGGGTAAAGGAGCTTCCCTTGCCAAATAAATCGACATTGATCTCCATGACTGGATACGGAAGAGGTACAGCTTCCGGTAAAAAGTTTCGAGCCAATGTGGAAATTCGTGCGGTAAATTCACGATTTTTGGAAATTCGCTCGAAGTTGCCTAGGCCACTAAGTTTTTTAGAACCAATTGTGCGAGAGGGAATCGAGCAGGTGATCACCCGTGGCGTGGTGGATTTTATGCTGCAACTAACCCCGGTGGATCCTGCTCAGGCCATTCCGCTCGATGAGTCGGTAGCCAGCGCCTACGTAGAAAAAGCGAAAAAGTTTGCCAAAGATTGGAATTGTCCCGATGGGCTGACGGCTGTGGCTGTACTGAAACTTCCCGGCGTACTTGGCGCCGAAGGCGTTTCTATTTACGAAAACGAAAAGGAAATTCCACTACTCGTGAAAACTGCGTTGACTGAGGCATTGGCTGGCCTTTTAGAAATGCGCAAACGTGAGGGTGAAAAACTACAAAAGGTATTGCAGCGTGAGTTGGCTGACTTTCGCGAGAATCTGCATTGGGTAGAGAAAAATACTGCAGAGTTGAACAAGCGTTATTCGGAAAAATTACGAACACGAATTTCTGATTGGTCAAAAAAGAATTCTGTCGAGGTCGACGAGGGTCGACTGATGCAGGAGATTACCTATTATCTCGATCGATCGGATGTCACTGAAGAGTTAGATCGATTAGAGAGTCATTTGCGACAAACTGACGATGCGCTGATGGGGAGTGGAAAAAGATCTTCAGGTAAGCGATTGGAATTTTTGGCCCAAGAAATGGGTAGGGAAGTAAATACTATTGGTGCCAAGAGCGACCAAACAGACCTCTCGCATCGGGTGGTTGAGATGAAATTGATTTTAGAGAAAATTCGCGAGCAAGTGCAAAATTTGGAATAGAAATGAAAAAGTATCGGAAACAATTTGTGGCTCTGGCATCGCCAAGTGGCGGTGGCAAAACCACGTTGTGTAAAATGCTTCTACAGAAATATCCCGATACCTGTTTGTCGATTTCTTATACCACCCGCGCTCCTCGGGGCGGAGAGAAGGATGGGGTCGATTACCATTTCGTGAGCCAGGCGGAATTCCAGTCCTTAATTCAAAAAAACGAATTGGTGGAGTGGGCTGAGGTTCACGGAAAATATTATGGAACAAGCAAGGTCTTTTTGGAGCAGCGATCGAATCAAGGAAAGATTGTCCTTCTAGATATTGATGTGCAAGGCGTTGATAGTCTGAAGCGAATTTTTGGTGAACGCTGTTTGAGTTTTTTTATTCTGCCACCTTCTATCGAAGAACTGGAACAGAGGCTGCGATCGCGCAATACCGAATCGGAAGAAAAACTGCGGGAGCGATTGAAAAATTCGGCGCATGAAATGGCCAGGGCGAAGGATTTCGATCATCAGTTAGTCAACCGTGATCTAAACGATACCTTCCTAGAGCTTTGTGAGATTTTTGAAAAAGAGGTGGGCATTGATAAATGATCCACTAGTAAAAGAGGCGTTTCAAAATCTCGAAGTTAAGCTGTTGGAATACTATCCCGATGCCAATATGGCACAGGTGCGGGCGGCCGTGGAGTTCGCCGCGGAAAAACACGAAGATCAGAAACGCTCTTCGGGCGAGCCATATATTGTCCATCCCATCGGTGTGTCGGCGATTTTGGCCGAATTGCATTTAGATTTGGATTCCATCATCACGGGAATTCTGCACGATACAGTAGAAGATACGGAAACCACGTTAGAAGAGATCGAACAAAAATTTGGCAAGTCTGTGGCAGAATTGGTGGATGGCGTAACCAAAATTTCACGGATTACTTTTCGCACCAATGAAGAGAAACAGGCGGAGAATTTTCGTAAGATGGTGGTAGCCATGGCGAAAGATTTACGCGTAATTCTCGTAAAACTCGCCGACCGCACCCACAATATGCGCACGCTCGATCACTTGCCGGAGAAAAAGCGCAAGTTGATCGCTCAAGAGACGCTAGATATCTATTCGCCATTGGCGGGTCGGCTGGGAATTCACTGGATTAAGGCCGAGCTCGAAGACCTTTGCTTGCGGCACTTAAAGCCAGAGGCCTATTACAAGCTGGCGCAACTCGTCTCTAAGAAGAAGAGCCAACGAGAAAAGTACATCGAAGACGTTATTAAGAACATTGAAGAGCATTTGACCGAATATGGAATTAAGGGCGTAGTAACAGGTCGGCCCAAACATTTCTATTCCATCTATAAAAAGATGGAGTCCCGTAACTCTAATACGTTAGATGACATCCTCGATATCGTAGCCTTCCGGATCATTCTCGATAATATTACCGAGTGTTACAAAGCGTTGGGTGTAATCCACGCAGTTTACAAGCCTATTCCCGGACGCTTTAAAGATTATATTGCCATGCCGAAGCCAAACAATTATCAGTCGCTGCACACCACGGTGATTGGGCCCTTTGGTGAGCGAATGGAAGTGCAAATTCGCACTCATGAAATGCATCAGATCGCGCAGAGCGGGATCGCGGCGCACTGGAAGTATAAAGAAGGTCGCGCCGACATTTCTAACCAGAACAAGATGGAATGGTTATCGCGCTTATTGGATTCACAGAAAACATTATCCGACCCCACCGAGTTTCTGGAGAGTGTGAAGTTGGATCTGTATCCAGGGGATGTATTTGTTTTTACCCCCAAGGGCGAAGTAAAAGAATTTCCGCACGGCTCCACTCCGTTAGATTTTGCTTATGCGGTTCACACCGATGTGGGCCATAGGTGCACAGGCGCCAAGATTAACGGCAAGATCGTGCCGTTGCGCTACCGATTACGCTCCGGGGATGTGGTGGAGATCATGACGTCTCCCACTCAGCACCCTTCAAAAGACTGGTTAAAGCTGGTGAAGACTAGCCGAGCGATTGCGAAGATTCGGGTGTTCTTGAAGCAAGTGGAGCGTAATAAGGCGAAGCAACTCGGTCAAGAGATTCTGGAACGGGAATTCCGTCGCTTTAAGACGAATCTCGATAAAGTCAGCAATACTCCCGAGATGGCCAAGGGCATTCGTGATTTAGGGTATAAGAGTCTTGAGGATATCCTCGTGGGCTTAGGATACGGAAAATTAACGGCCCGAGATATTTCCAAAGCAGTGCTAGCGCCGGAGATTTTGGAGAAGACCTCGGAAGAGGCCGAGACCAAAGGCTTCTTGGCGAAAATTATTTCCACGGCCATGCGTAAAAGCGAGTCTCGGAATGCCGTGATGGTGACGGGCTTAGGTGACGTGCTGATTCGCTTCGCCAAGTGCTGCCACCCCATTCCCGGCGATCCAATTTTGGGATTCGTGACTCGGGGTAGAGGCGTGACTGTTCACCACGCTAGCTGTAAAAAGGCCTTAGAAAGTGATAATGCTCGCCGAATCGAAGTGGCCTGGACGGGAGTGGGAACTCCGACGAAAAAAGATGCAAAACCGGCCGTGGTGCCGCGACGCTCGGTGAAAGTGCGAGTATTTTGCGAAGATCAACCCGGAATGCTCGCATCCATGACTCAAACGATCAGCGCGCAAGGTGTGAACATTTCTCAGGCTAGCGTGCGCACAATGAAAGACAAGCGCGCTGTTTGTGTATTTGAGATTTTGGTTACTGGCGTAGATCAGTTAGCCAAAGTGATTTCTTCTCTGGAAGCGAAAGAGGGAATTATCTCGGTGGAGCGCCAAAAAAGTTAATTGATTCTTGGCATGAGATAGCGGGCGAGCTGAAATTTATTGGGTGGAAAATACTTCGGTTGCTTTTTTAAACGAGTGCCCGCCAATACTGGGCTCCCGATTTGCGTAAAACTGATCAAATGGTAAATACATTTTATTCATATTTTCGTATTTTGACTCGGCTTTATTTAATCTCAAGAGCTGAGTGTAGGTTTTCATAATTTCAACTATTTGCGGTTTAGAAAAGCCAAGGCTGCGGCAGCCGAACACAATGTAATCATTGTAGGCCATCGTAAAATTAATATCTCTTTTCAGTTTGTTGAGTCGCTTCGTTTTTTCTTTTCCAATGGCAATCCTATCTAGCCATTTGTGTCGATTGATTTCGTTAAAGGCACCGATTCTTCCGGTGTCAGACATCGCAATCAACTCAATTCCAAATTTTTTAGGATCTGCTAAGTAGGCGCTACCAGGCACTAATCGGAATTCATTATAATCAAAGCCATTTACTAGTCTTGAATTGGAAATGAAATTAAATAATTCTTCAAATTCTTCGTTAGTCTCATGAGGAAAGTTGTAAATAAAGTTGCAGTTAGACCAAATGTCTGCATCGTCAGCATTTTTTAGGCCGTTTTCAATCTTTTCTCTACTGAGATTTTTATTTATTATCGATAAAAGGCGCCCGCTTACTGTTTCGGTGCCGTACCAAAGTTTCACGGCACCGATCCGCGCAAGCTGCTGAAAGATTTCAGTGGAGCTATTTTGTAAGTTTGCCGAATCAGAAAATTGAATTTTGATTCCAGCCTCTTTTATTCCAAGTTCTAGTTGATCTAAAAATGTTTTATTTAGGTTAATGTTATTATTATAAAATCCAAAATTTCGAATACCTTGCTTGTGGAGGCGGTAGATTTTATCGACGATATTCTGGGCTCTGAATTGGAAAAATTTTCGATCAACGCCGTCCGTACAAAATGCACAAGTGAATGGGCATCCAAAAGAAAATTTGTACGGAGCAATAATAAAGGGTTCGAGTTCTTTAAGTTTTGGCCAACGAGCTTGAATTTCCATCGGGAACAAATCATTTGCTCTCATGAGAGCATCATCTTGATTTGAGAGACGGAATCTGGGGAGTATGGCTGAGGCAGACTCTAATGTGTCTTCCGTCGCTAAGAGATTAATTGCCTCAGGTGAGTTCGGACTTAGGCCTTCACGCATCCTCGCTAGTAGCTTGCCCATATTTGCATACGCGTCGCCCAAGCAAATCTGAGCAAACGGATTATCGTCAACATTTTTACTTACGAATTGAACGAAGTCGTTTGTGGCAAGTGAAAGAGCTTTCTTGCCACCTAAAAAAATTGGGCACTCAAAGGCCCTTTTTCTCAACTCCTTAGCTAATAGAAAAGCAAAACCAAAAGAAGCCTTTGACAGAATGGATTTTGGCTCTCGAACGTCTAAAGACAGACATATGGCAAAGTAGTTCTTTTTCGGAATCGTATCGAGTAAATCGTTGGCCCATTGAATTAGAGTCTCATCGAATACCTCCCCCCTGAGAAAGGGGATGATCTTTTCGTCTTTGTATAAAACTTCAACGGTTCGTTCGGAGGTAAATCCAGCTGGCCTCATGGCATTTAGAGAATAGTTGAAATCAAAGTATTCTAAAGAGAAACCAAAGTGTTCTATGGATCCACCTACGAAACAGGCCCCCATGGATAGGCCAAGTGCCTCTTTTTCTTTTTTCATAAAAAGAGGAACATTTGGTACGGCGACGAGTAAAACTGGAAGACTGGTGTCCATTACGAATTTTAGTACATATCATTCAGATTTAAATTACAAGTCAATGGCGCGTCATTAATTTATTCTTGGCATGAGATAGCGGGCGAGCTGAAATTTAAAGTATTCCATTGATGTAACTTGAATGCCGAGCCAGCTATGCCACCAGTTTGTTTTAGTTAAAGCTTCATTCGTGGGCACATAGGGATAGACCGCCACTTTTCGATGCAATTGACTTTCGATCATCACCTGGGCACGACGCATATGGTAGCCAGAGGTAATTAGCAGCACATTTTCGATCTCAGGATGTTGATCCATTAATCGACTAACTGCTACTGCATTTTCAATCGTATTGGCCGAATCGGTCTCCACAAAAATTTTCTCTATACGAGAGTCGTTCAATTTTTCCATAGTGCCACTCGCATGGGCTCTAGCCAAACCGATCGGCGTGGACTTTTTTCCCGCACCAATAATAAACAAACGATCGCCAACTCCCTCTGCGAAAAGCGAATACGCGGCTTCGACGCGGAATTTCCCACCAGCCAAACAAACTATGGCCGTTTTAGGAGGAATCGCGGTGAGTTCTGGATTTTGCGGATAATTATAGAGCTGATCTCCGAGAATTCGGATCGCTACAATCAGCAATAAGATAAAGATAGAAAGGGCCCCCGCGATCAATGATGGCGCGTGCCAGGGCCCTCGTTCTTTTTCTATGCTGCTTCTTCTTCTGCTAAGCTGTCTTGCCACAATTGGTACAACGTTTTTCCGTTATTGTTACGAATCCATCGGCTGGCATGATCCGGTGGTTCTTGTCCCAAAAATTTTTGGGCAGCGGCGTGTACCGTCATTACTTCACCTTTACATTCCACTTTGAATTCGTGGTCCGGCATCTTTTTTACCACACAAGTGTGTTTGGGATCGCTGACAAAAGCTAGCGTTTCCCCTTCTTTGATGTAGCCGTCACGCACAAGGTGAGTAAGATCGAACTTGTTCTTCTTCTTCGACATCAGGAACCTCCCCATTTTGGATAGATTCCTTTCGGCATTTTTGCAAAATTGCTTGAGAGAGAAAACCTAATCCCTATTAATATCAATAACTTAATTTGTTTGACCTGCTAGCGTGTGTGAATTGTTTTTTGCATGTAATGGGAGACAATCGCTAGCTCCGAATCCTTTAGAATTCTAAGGCAAGTCCGGCCTGAGCGGCGAATCCGTTACGCACCAGACGAACTTCTTCCCCCGTGCGTAATTGCAATCTATTCCCTGCCGTCATGCTAGAAAAGCGCGGACCGGATACGGAATCAACTGTGTAATAATTTGATTGCAGACGGCTGTAGCCTGCTTTTAAGACCAAATCTAAAGTACCCCAAACTGGAAACTGTCCGCCCAGAAAAGCATTTAACTGACCCGCTAGTGCACTCGCTTCATAGGTGCTCACAGTATTACTGGCATCAACAAGACTTTGTGAGTATTGCGTTGTACCTAGACCAAGTTGCAATTCGAAAAACATATTGAAGGCCCGAGTGCCCACTGGCAGATAAAACCATTTTCCGACGAGTCCCGCGATCCATCCCTTGAGATTGTTGGTTTTCGTGAGAATCAATGCATTGCTCGAGTTGTAGCCTTTGAGTTCAATTTCTTTTGGCTGATTCGATTGGTAGAAAATCCCAAGCGTAGAAGATGGTGTGTTGGCGTAGGAAAGTGCTCCATAAAAATCACCGAACTTTGAATAGGTAGATTCTGGCGTGCCAGTAGTGCTGGTAAATGTGCCTTCATAGGAGGTCAAGGCGGAAGCACTATTGATCAATTTGGGTTTGGCTAGCCTGTATTGATAGGAAAGTTCCAGCGCGGCGAACGCCGAGGGAAACTGTACTAAAAAAAATAGAGGTAAGAGCAATAGTGCGCGACGGAATTTGCGAAACAAAAAACGAATTCCTAGAAAAAAAGCGACAAGTGTTGCCCAGCCAAATGTCATGGATTCCTGTCGATTGTTGCCATCAGCAGCGATTACTTTTGAAACACATCCACCCCCACCTTGGCTGGAAGTTGTCGTCGCTCCAGAAGTTCCTTCTCCGCAAACGCGTTCTGCTGTGGGCCCGCCCGACACCGCCCCACTTAAAGCAGCGCCCCCATTAGTGCCATGATAACTAGTACAAAAATTCCCCGAGCGGGAAGCGAGGGTGGTCGGATTAACGCACTCCATGGCATCTTTTTCATCTTGGCTCAAAGTGCGAAAGGCAAGATCCCCGGCACTCAAAGCGGAACTCATCGTCGCCGACACCAAGATTTGATTTGTGCTGGTATAGGTTGGCGGCTCGATCGTGTGATCTAAGCCGAGGCAGTGACCAATTTCATGGGCGAGTACGCCCACTACATCGTAAGAGCCCGCACTTCCATCGATCGCAAAGGTTCCGGTGGCTTCGCCATTTACGACGATGTCGCATTCTTGTACCAAGCGAGTGCCATTATTGCTGCTCGTATAGGCCACAGCCAGTGTGCCAGTGTTGCCAATTTGATTACCTCCGCCGGTGGTCCGATTGTCCCACATTACTGCATTAACTCCGTCTACGGCGCGAGTATTGGTGGTTGTGCCAATTAGGTTAACAGAAATATTCGAGCCACAAAGATTGTTCCACTGAGCAATGGCTTGATTTAAAGCAGATTGAAATTCGCCAGTGGTGAGTTCGGGGGCAATGCCACCACCGTAAACGGATTGATCTGTGTTCACTCGAAAATTTAAGGTGCGATTCGACCATTGGAAGGCCTCACTGACTGGTCGTGCCCCTTGGTTATAGCTTCCTCCAGTGAGAAAAATGAAAGCCTGAGCTTCGCCAGAGAGGAATATTGCTCCGCTAAGAACAAATACAAGAAGAGCGAGTAATCGTTTAGTCACGACCTACCTCTTTTAGGAACCATTCTTCAAAGCTCTTTTTTGTAAATGAATCTATTCCCTTGGAGTATTCAATTTTTAAGTCGATTTCCGCCTTTTGCCTGGGCTCATCAATTCCCACTCGGTAAACAATTTTTTGAGTCTCCTCACGGGCGTCGATCATTGCGCTACGGATTCGAATATTTCTTTCTCCGGTTGGTGGGCAATTTTGGGAGCTGGAAACCTCTAGAATATCCAGCTTCCAGAACACTAGGTCTACGGGATGGGTCACGCCTTGCCGACTGACTG
>CAYZLH010000028.1:0-13870 GCA_964478795.1 uncultured Bdellovibrionales bacterium
GCCACCAATCGGAAGACGGTGTGATTCAAGCGAATCGGCTTTTCATATTTATCATCTTCGACAATGCGCAAGCCGAGGGCCATTTTACCCAGCGATTGTCCGGCAAAACTTTCCGATAGCAGAAAGTAAACTACAAATACGATTGCGAATAAGGTGAGTGGGGTGCGCAGATTTTGCAAAAAGATCGGCAAAGATTCAGAGCCGAAGCTAAACATCCAAGTGGAAAGCAACGGAAGAAAGACAATTCCAAAATCTAGGAAAAATGCGGCCAAACGAATTGTGGGAGCGGCGGCCGGCATGCTTAAGGGAGTCGCTGAACTCGCTGCGGTGGCCGTGATCGGTTTGGCGGAGGGGGTGCTCACCGCCAGCGCGGGATTATTGGCAACCACAGGAGACGAATACTTTGGTGGTTGAAACATGGCCGGAGCGGGTTTGGCGGGCCCAGCACTTACGGCACCAGATCCAAAGTTAGCTGGGCCTTTTTTTTCTTCGATTTTTTTGGGTTCCAGCTTGGGCTTGGCTTGCTTGGCAAAGCCTAGGCCATCACTCAAAGCCGAAAAGCCTAAATGCTCTTCGGTGAGTTCGTCTAGCTCGCTCAAATCTTTAGGATGGAACTGCATAAAATCTTTATACCCTTTTTGGCTGCGAAAAATCAATGGAATGCGCCGCAATGGAAAGCGCCGCAATTGCTGCGGTTTCTCCCCGCAATACCTGCATTGATAGGCCGGCCCGGTGAAAGCCTGATTTTGCAAATAAGTCTTCTTCGTCGGCGGTGAACCCACCTTCCGGGCCGATAGCGAGCACCAGTTTTTGGCCAGGGTGATTTCTGACTAGTTCGGCCAAGCCAATTGCAGACTCCGGTTGCAGATACACTTTCAAGCCATCGGCATGGTGTTGTAGGGCCTCAGGCAATGGCAAAGTTGGGAAGAGATTCGGCTCGATTGCATTCCCGCTTTGTTTCATGGCTGCAGCAATAATTCTTTGCCAGCGGTCGAGTTTTTCTGATTTGGTAATGGTCCGGGCCGTGATTAGTGGTTGAATTCCGTGCACCCCAAGTTCGGTGGCCTTTTCCAGCAGCCAATCCATCTTGGGTCCTTTCAAGATTGCTTGCAAAAGGATGATGGGGGTGCGGGCCTCGACTTGCTCTTCTTTGGTAATCGTCAACCAAACGATGCCATCGTGGAATTCATCAATCTTGCCGTGGCCTAATTTCCCGGCACCGTTCAGCAAGACGACCAGATCGCCTTCCTTTAAACGTAAAACGCGAATCGCATGATTGCTTTCATCGGCCGAGAGACAAACTCGATCGCCCGCCTTGAAATTTTCTTTTATGGTAAATCTTCTCATTCTTTTGCTATCTCGAGTAGCGGTAGCCACTTTCCTGCCGGATGTAATCGCACATTTTTTAGACTCTTGCGATGAACCGCCACGTTTTTTCCGTACCAAAGGCCAATGTAAGGAAACTCTTTGGCCACGAGTTCTTGCACCTGCCAGTAAATTTCTCTTCGTTTCTTGGGGTCTGTTGTTACTTCACCCAACTCAGTTAAGCGATCCAGCTCGGGGTTGACGTATCGCGTACGATTGCCTTTGCCAATTTCTTTAGAATGAAAAGCGTCATGGTAAATTCGCGGGTCGGTAACGCCAATCCAACGTAAAAGATACAATTCCGTATTGCCAGTTTTCACGTCGTTATAAAACACACCCCAATCGTGGGCCTGGTGTTCTATCTCAATTCCGGCCTCTTTGGCTTGAGCTACCAATACTCGCGCATTCTCAATCGAGATCGTGCTGGTGTTCGTTTTTAAAACCACCTTCAACGGCGGGAGCGAATTTTCTCCGTTGTAGTAACCATTTTTTGCTAAAAGTCGTTTGGCTTCGGCTAAGTCTCTTTGAACTATTGGCACTTCCAGATTAGCGAAATAGTTCTGATCGGCCAAAATGTTCCTGGCTTGTTTGGCCATTCCCCGACTTTTGTAACGAATTACCGCCGGTATATCGAGACTAAGGGCAATGGCGCGCCGGATTTCTACATTCTTTAGGCGATCGCTGCGCACATTTATACCGATGTAACTATAGCCAATTCCATCATTCATTGTGGCCGTTAGTTCTGATTTTGGTTCAGCGAGAATGGACTCAACCTTGCGATAGTTCATTTCATTCAAAACCAAATCAATCTCACCAGTTTTCAGTTTGAAGTAGCGGGAAAGATCATCGCGCACAACTTTCACTACGATTTTTTCGAGGGGCGGGGTCGGTAAGCAGGGTTGGTTTCCTCTTTCTAAAATAATTTGTGCCGGGCTGAGTTCTTTTAGCGTAAATGGACCTGCGCCTATCAGGTGGTTAGGCTTTTCGCCTTCTTTAACGTTGTCTAAGTCTAGTATCTTCAGAATGTCCAAATCCGCCAAGATTCCTGGCGCGGGCTTTTCAGTTTTTAGGCGAAATCGTAAGGAATCAATTTTTTCAAATTTTTTGTACGTCAAAAAAGTTTCCGCAAAGGCGGACGTATTTTTCTCCGACTGAAAAAAGCGCAATGATTTTTCCACATCGTCGGAAGTTACATCTCGTCCCGAGGGAAATTTACAACCAGGGCGGAGGCGAAACTCTAAAGTTAATGGATCAACGAGCTTCATCTCTTCCGCAAGATATGGTTTTGGTGTTAAATCATCGCCGATCGTAACCAAAGAAGCGTGAATTAGTTCATTAATGTGCTGAGAGTTGGCGTCGGTGCCGTAAAGGGGATTTAAGCTCTGCACTGGCGTGGAGACAACGGTAGTCAGGGTGTCGGATTTTGATTTATTTTTTTGTAAACAACCGGATAGCGCAAAAGCTACTGCCAGAAAAAGCAAAGATGAAATTTCTTTCTTTCTCGGTAGAGCGAGTGTGCGTATGATTTTTGATACCGATTCCAAGGGTAAATTGCTCCAGGTGAGGTAACTATGCTTATTGTAATCTTAAAAACCATTTTTTTCCTTTCTTGCGAAGGATATGCCGGACTTTCTTTAGATCAGTTCCAAGGAAAGATGAAATCCCATATGGGCACGTTATCGAAAAAGGCGACGGCTTCAGTTCGAGTTGAGGTGTTGGGCTCAGGAAGAGAGTTGTTCTCCTTTCAGCCAGAAAAAAATCTGATTCCTGCGTCCAATGCAAAGTTAATTACCACAATCTCTGCATTAGATAGGGTACGACCCGGGTTTCAATTTAAGACGGAAGTGTATCTAAAAGATGGCGATCTGTGGGTGCGCGGCGGAGGAGATCCTTACCTGGTGAGTGAACGTCTCTACCTTTTGGCCCGCGACATTGCTCGCCACGGAGTGAAGAAAATTAAAAATATTAAGATCGATAACTCGAATTTTCGCGATGACTATCGTGGGTTGATTGATTGGGATAATAGTGGGGAACCCTTTACGGCCATGGTTTCGGCAACGAGTTTTAACTTTAACTCGGTAGAATTTCATATTCTGCCTCAGCAGAAGGAACGATTGGCAAAAGTAGAGGTGGGACCGACCCCACACGATTACGCTATTATTCGCAATGAAGTCCAGATGGTTGGGGGAGCGCGCCGAAGTGTTACCGTTACCCCGCTGAAGGTGGAGGGGAATAAAGAGGTGTTTTTGGTGAAAGGCACTCTCGGAAGAGATGCATCACCAATGATTTTATACGCTTCCGTGAATCGTGCTGATTCCTATTTTGCTCACGCCTTAGCGGCACTATTGAAAAAAGAGGGAGTTGACGTCGGAAATGATTTTGGTGGAAGGGCCACGGTCCCCGCCGGTACAGAAAAAATAGCGGAGCAAGAAAGTTTGCCTCTGCTCGATCTGGTTCGACTATTCAACACCTACAGCAACAATTTCATGACCGAACAAGTATTCTTCGCACTTGGCTCAAAGATGGAACAACCGGCGTCGATCGAACAATCCAGAAAGGCAATTGGAGAGTTTCTACAGAAGCTACCTTCTTGCTCTACCGTGTATTTAGAAAATGGTTCTGGTCTTTCCTGGAACTCACGGATGAATGCCAAATGTTTCGCCGAATCTTTGCAATGGAACTATCGAGATTTTCGGGGTTTTGCCGATCTATTAGGAGGGCTTCCCGTGGGTGGAAACACGGGCACGCTCAAGTCACGTTTTAAAAAATTAGGCGATGAATTTCAGACAGAGAAGGTACGCGCCAAAACCGGAACCCTTTGGAGCAAACAAGTAGTCACTTCTTTGGTTGGGTTTACGCAGGCCAAGTCTGGGGAGTTAGTATTATTTATATTTTTGGAAAACGACGAGCGCAACGATCCTGGCCAACTTTCCGTCTTAAAAGACTGGGAAGACAAGGCCGTGGACTATATTCAGCAGCTATCGCTCTAGCCGTGTTGCTTGCGGTGGGGGAAGCTCATGCCAATGGATCCACTGCGAATGGCGCATTTGTAAATTCGCCTCCGCCGCCCAAATCTTACGGCCCCTTTCCCTTGCACGCGAAACTAGTGCCGCGAGTGGGATTCTGGGTTCAAATTTATGCCCGAGTAAATTCTTGGGAGTATTTAATTCACGACACAAAATATCCGCAGTTAGTCTATTCCCTTTTTGATTCCCGCAATAAGCAAAAGGGCGCATTGAATATTGAAAAGGCTCGAGTTTCCCATTTGATCGCCACTGTGGCCGGAAAAGAAAAATTAATTCGGGAGAGTCGATTAGACCGGAAGAAACTTCGACCCGAAGAGGAAAAGATCCTACAACTCTTTGAGTCTCATCAGTTGATTGAAGAAATGGGCAAAGCGGTAGATTTAAAGCGTATCCGGGGCCAAGCTGGTCTGCGAGATTCTCTCGAAGATGCGCTGTTTGTGTCGGGGCGATATTTGCCGAGAATGGAAAAAGTTTTTGAGCGCTTTAACCTGCCAACTGAAATCGCGTATTTGCCGTTTGTGGAAAGTGGTTTTAATAAGAAAGCGGTTTCGAAAGTGGGCGCCTCGGGAATTTGGCAATTTATGCCCTACACAGGCAAACTTTATTTACGGGTCGACAACGAAGTAGACGAACGTAATGATCCAATGCGAGCGGCCGAAGCGGCAGCCCGATTGATGCAGCAAAACTACAATCTTTTAAACGACTGGCCTCTTGCAGTCACTGCCTACAACCACGGAGCTGCTGGCGTGGCTAAGGCTGCGCGTGATTCAGGATCAAAAGAATTGCCAGATATCATTGAACGGTTTGAGGGGAGAAGTTTTGGTTTTGCTTCGCAGAATTTTTATTCGTCTTTTTTGGCGGCCTTGCATGTGGCAAAGAACAGCGAGGCTTTTTTGGGACGGGTGCCAAGGGCAAAAAAATTAGAGTTTGATGAGTTTGTAATGCCTCATTATATGGACGTAAAAACTTTCCTGGAAAAGTTGGGAATCGAAGAGGTTGTCTTTCGAGAGCTAAATCCGGCGTTGACGGAAGAGGTCTATTCTGGACGAAAATTTATGCCGGTGGGTTATACCGTGCGGATTCCAGTGGAAGTCCGTGAAGATTTTTTTAAGAAATATGAGGCCATTCCCGGATACTTAAAATTTGGCGAACAAAAGAATGTTCAAGACACAGTGCCAAGCAAGGCGGCCTCAGCGGAAGCGTCTCCGGAGGCCGCAGGCCTAGTGATTACCGACCATAAAAAAGAGTAGTTTCTGGACGGAATGCGGCTCGCAGTGGATCGTCTGCTAAATCGATCAAATACAATGCCGGCCGAATATTCGCTTGGAAGGTTCGCTCCACAGCGTCGGGACCAGGATAGAATCCGCCTCCGCTCCACATATCGCGCGGAGAAAGTTCAAAGGTAAACGAGAAGATTCCTAGCTGTCCGTAGGACCAATCCGTGGTGTCGCCACTGGTGATATAAAGATCGCTGGACTGTTGCGGACGGTAACCATTCCAGCCCGCCATGGTTTGGGCCATGGTTCGATAAGCGGAAATGTGCGTGGGATTGGTAATATCGTCGTAGGTGTGACCCCAAGGATAGAGAATTAATTCACTAAAGGTGTGAAAGGTGAGCAAGATTTTGGTGTTTGGACGGGATTCTACCAGCGCTTTCACCGCCTTGGTTTCTGGTTCCGAAAAGGCTGCAGGACCCATGAACGTATCAGCACAGGGCGATTTCGAACTTCCACCGGTTCCCCACAAATATCCGTAGTTGCGATTCAGATCCACACCTGCGCAAGAAGACCCTTTGTTTTCCGTTCGATTCTTGCGCCAGCTGCGATAATTGCCGCTTTCGATATCGTATTCGGCACCATCGGGATTCACCATGGGAACGATGGTGATATCGCGATTCTGTAGCAAGTTGCGAATCACCTCGTCTTGGGCAAAGGAAACGGCCAAATGACGAATCAGTTTTAACGGAACTTCAATGGAGAGGTGTTCCCGTGCATGGTGTCCGCCCAGGAAGAGAATTCCCGGTAGTCCTGAAGACTCTCGACCATCTTTGGCATGCGGGTTAATTCGAACGGCCCAAATTTCTCGGCCCTGCACGCTTTTTCCAATGGAAAACTTCTTCAAGAGTTGGGGGTACTGAGCCACCAAGGCATCGAGTTCGGCCGTTAGCTCGGTATAATTGTGATAAATTGCATCTTGGCTAGGAAAGTCCAGGGGGAGCATCTCTTGAGCCGGAAATTGGGAAATTACGGTTAAACCTTTTTGGCGGATGCTATCGAGAATCTCTTTGGGAGCGTAGCCGTAAGAAATATCTTCGATCACGCTTTCGATGGAAAAGCCTTCCGAGGCTAACACGGTTCTTTGCTCCCGATTTTCGGCCCGAACGGCCGCCCAAAACTGCTCATTGGTTTCATTGGTGTGGGCAAACGAGGTAGCCGCTACCGTTAAGCCTAGAAGCACCTGCGCAAAAATGGTGAATTGGGTCATAAATTTCTTCCTCCCTGAAGTGAGATTTGATCCATCGTCGGTATCGCTTAAAGTGTAGTGCAATTTGTGAGATAACGAAGAAGAAATGAAACCTGACAGAGAATTTCAGCACTTATCAGTACTACTGAAAGAATCGGTTGCACCTTTGCTAACTCCTCGCGCTTCCGTGTTAGTGGATTGCACCTTGGGTGGGGGCGGCCACACAGCCGCCCTGTTAGCGGGTTTAGGGGCGGGTAAAGTAATTGCGTTTGATCGTGATTTACAAATGATTGAAGCGGCCCGCACACGCTTTTCGGCAGAAATTGCCGACGGTCGATTGATTTTGGTGCATTCGGATTATGGAAATATCCGCCCCCGTTTGTTGGCGCTCGGAGTCGAACAGGTAGACGGAATTCTTGTAGACGCTGGCGTGAGTTCTTTTCAGTTGGATCAAGCGGAAAGAGGTTTTAGTTTTCTGCGGGAAGGTCCTTTAGACATGCGGATGGATCAAACTCAATCCTTTACCGCGTATGATCTTGTGAACCAGTATCCGCGCCAGGATATGGAAAAAATCTTCTTTCAGTATGGCGAAGAAAAGTTTTCCAAAAAAATCGTTAGCCGCATTTTGCAGGCCCGGGAAACGAGCCCCATTGTAAACACTCTTCAGCTCGCCAAGATCATTGAAAATTGCTTGCCGCGTTCAGGAAAGAAAAAGTCCCAAATTCATCCGGCCACCAGAGTATTCCAAGCGATTCGTATTGCCGTGAATGATGAACTGGGGGCTCTGAAAAAGTTATTGAACGAAATTCCGTTTCTTTTAAAACCTGGTGGAGTGTTTTCGGCCATCAGCTTTCATTCCTTAGAAGATCGCCTGATTAAAGAGCGATTGAAGTATCTTACTGATGCTTGCGTGTGCCCTCCGGAGGTGATCACCTGTGATCGCTGCAATAAGCCCATGGGTGTGCTGATGCAAAAAAAGCCCTTTGTGCCGACGGAAAAAGAAATGCAAAGCAATCCTAGAAGTCGATCGGCAAAGCTGAGAGTATTTATCAAGGCAAACTCCAACGAACGAAGGAAAGATTACCTTGGCCGCGAATAGTAAAAAAGGCAGCACCCTAAGAGTAATATTGGCGGTTTCGACCATTACTATCATTACGCTCTTTTTTGTTTGGACTCGCCTGCAAAATATTCGACTGAAGCGGGAAAATGCGCGCTTTAAGGTCCGGGAGCAGGAGGTACTTCTCGAAAACAATCGCCTAAAGCTGGAGTGGGCCCGCTTGATTTCGCCCAAACGGCTTGAAGATATCGGCCGGGAAAAATATAATTTAGACAGACCCCGACCGGAACAAGTGATCGTGCTTTCCGAGCCAAAGTAATTTGGCCGAGAAATTAGGGAAATGGACAAAAATTTTCGCATACGACTCGGTATATCTTTTTTAATCATCGCAATTCTTGGCGTTGGCGTGATGATTCGGGCAGCGCATTTGATGTTGGTCTCATCGGATCGATTAACCACGGCGATGAATCGTCAATTTCGGCAAGATCCGCCCCGAACTCCCCGACGAGGTTATATTTTAGATCGAAACCGTGAACCCATTGCGGTGAGCATGGAAGTAAAAAGTTTGTTTGCGAATCCCAATAAGGCCGAGAAAGCTCCCGAGGCTGCACGTCTTTTGAGCAAAGCGATCGGACTGCCAGAATCCAAGATACGCGCCAAATTAAAAGGGGATAAGGGTTTTGTTTGGATCAAACGTCAACTCTCCGATCAAGAGCGTGAGGCGGTAGAAGATTTGCTCGATCAAAAGCCAGCGCTTTCTGTCTTCATTGGCTTGTCCAAGGAAAGCAAACGCTTCTATCCCCATCAAGGATTAGCATCGCATTTAGTGGGCTTTACGGGTTTGGATTCCAATGGCTTGGAGGGAATCGAACTATTTTATGAAAAACAATTGAGTGGCGGCCATCAAGCGAAAAAACCCATCGATGGTACCACCTTGGTGCTCACCATAGATAAAACTTTGCAATATATGTTGGAGCAAGAGTTGGCCAAGGGGTTGAAGGATACCGGCGGACTCTCGGCTACGGCCATGATCATGGATGCAAATAATGGCGATATTCTCGCCATGGCATCGGCGCCGAGTTTTAATCCCAATCGCTTTGGATCCTACACCGCTGATTCGCGTAGAAATCGATCGGTGACCGACACCTATGAGCCGGGATCTACTATGAAACCCTTATTGGTGGCCGGCGCATTAGAAGAGGGTATCGTTTCCGCGAAGACGCCCATTTTTTGTGAGTATGGCAAATATAAAATTGGCAAACACTGGATTCGTGAGTCCGAGGCCAAAGACAAATGGGGCTGGCTTAAGGTGGGACAGGTTCTACAAAAGTCCAGCAACATTGGTGCAACGAAAATCGGCAATATGGTTGGCCCAGAAAAAATTTATGCTTGGTACAAGAAACTAGGAATTACGGAAAAGACAGGAATCGACCTGCCCGGTGAGGCCGCAGGTAGCATGGCCAAGCCCGAAAAATGGTCGAAAATTTTACAAAGCAATATTTCTTTCGGACATGGTCTGACGGTGACGCCACTGCAAGTAATTCGCGCCTATGCGACGATTGCCAATGGTGGTCACCTGGTGACCCCGCGATTAGTAAAACAATGGAATACCTTTGAAGGTGAGCTCATCAAGGAGTTTCCACCGATAGCTCCGAAACAAGTGCTACAGCCAAAAAATGTGAAGACGTTAACGGAAATGATTTCTGCTGTGGCCACTGAAGAGGGTACGGCGCCGAAAGCCAATATTCCGGGATTTCTCGTTGCGGGGAAAACGGGAACTTCGCAGAAGCCCATTCCAGGCAAAGGTTATCGCTCGGGAAAACACATGGCTAGCTTCGTGGGTTTCGTACGCGATATTCCGGTTAACTATGTTGTTTATGTTTTAGTCGACGAGCCACGCTTCCCTTATTACGGTGGTGAGGCGGCGGCGCCAATTTTTCGCCGCGTGATGGCGGCGGCGTTGGCGCAAGAGGGGATTTCGCCGAATCCCAACCTAATTCCCATGCCAAAGTTAGGGAAAAAAGAAGAGAACATCAAGGTTAAAGATGAAGTGCAAGCTGTAGCTTCGGCAATTGCTCCAGTTACAGAGTTAGAAAAAGCTGACGATTATTGGTTGATGCCACAGCTGGATGGAATGACCGCGCGAGAAGTTCTCGATCTTTTTAGTGAAAAAGAACTGCGTTTGCAGGTGAAGGGCACGGGACAAGTGAAAATGCAGCGCCCACCCGCCGGAGCTCTCTTGAAGCGGGGCGATTTGGTTTCGGTAAAACTCGAGAAGGATAAAAAATGATAACGAAAAGAGAAAAGCCGCTCTCTTCCCTCCTAGCTGAGGCAAAAGGAAGAACCGAAAAAATTCAGGGCTTATCTTTCGATTCACGATTGGTAAAGGCTGGGGATTTATTTTTTGCCGTGCCGGGGTTTTTAGAAAATGGCACCAAATATTTGCCCGATGCTTTTGCGAAGGGGGCTACAGCCGCCGTGGTCGAGTCTGGCGCCACCGTACCCTCAGAATTCCAAGGAAAAATAGTAGAAGTGAAAAGCGTTCGTGTCGCCATGGCCGATGCTGCCTGCGTTTTCTTCGATCATCCCGGGCGAAAGCTAAAATTGTATGGAATCACTGGCACGAAAGGAAAAACGAGCACCAGCTATTTGTTAGAGTCGTGCTTTCGCGCGGCAGGGAAACGCACGGCGATTCTTGGCACAGTGGAGTGTCGCCACCCAGGAAAAACAACCCCTTCCCATCACACCACGCGTGAGGCCATCGATCTGCAGTCATTTTTGGCGGAATGTGTGGAAGAAAAAGTTGAATCCGTGGTGCTGGAGGTTTCTTCCCATGCCTTATCACTGGATCGCGTACGCGGACTCGAATTCGATGGGATGATTTTTACTAATTTAAGTCCCGATCACATGGATTTTTACAAAACCATGGAGCCGTACTATCAGGCCAAACGCTTGTTGTTTTTACCGCCCTATCGGAAACAAGCGGCCAAAGCTGTGGCTTATGCCGATGATGAATATGGCCAAAGATTATTAAAAGACGCCCCGGGAAGTTGGCGGTCCTTTGGCAATAAAAACGGCGACTATCAAATTCAAAATGCCGTGGTTCACCCGCAAGGGGCCTATATCGAGCTTTTCACGGGACACGCGATTCTAAAGTTGCAGTCGCAAATCCCTGGCGAATTTACCTTCCAGAATATCGCTGCCGCTGCCACTTTGGCCCTTGAGGCGGGGTGTACGGCTGCAGAAGTGGAGCGCGGAGTCGCTCAGTTAGTTGGTGTGCCCGGACGATTAGAGCGGGTGCCCACCACGTTGCCCTTTTCTGTGTTCGTGGATTTTGCCCATTCAGGTCATGCTTTAGCGAACGTACTTGGGGCGCTTCGCTCCGTCTGTCGCAATCGCTTGATCGTAGTATTTGGGGCGGGGGGAGACAAGGATCCGGCCCGCCGAACCACGCAGGGAAAAGTTTCGGCCGAAATGGCCGATTATTCGGTGATCACTTCGGATAATCCCCGTTCCGAAGATCCCTTGAAAATTATTGAAGCGATTGAGGCGGCTCACCGTGCCGCCGGTGGTCAGCACTTTACGGTGGAGCCCGATCGCCGCAAAGCCATTGGTATCGCTATACGAATGGCGAAGCCCGGGGATGTAATCTGCCTGGCGGGCAAGGGTCACGAAACTGGGCAAATCATTGGCAATCAGGTGATTCCATTCGACGACCGGGAAGAGGCGGGAACTGTTTTGCGGGAGTTGGAGAAGCGCTAAAATTTCTTCCCTCTGCAGCATTTCTAGCGACGGAAATTCCACTGAAGTATTGACACCAAACAAAAAACTTGAACATGATACAAAATGCTCTATTCCCTGCTCTATCCGCTGTCTGAACAGATCAGTCTTTTTAACGTTTTTCGCTATATAACTTTTCGCAGTTTGGCTGCGGCCATTACCGCCCTAGTGATCTCGCTTATTCTGGGGCCCATGATGATCCGCTGGTTACAGCGTTTACAAATGGGGCAGGTGGTGCGAACCGACGGTCCACAAACGCACCTGAAAAAGAGCGGCACCCCCACGATGGGCGGAGTCTTGATCTTGTTTTCCATGTTTACCTCCATTTTTCTGTGGGGAGATGTGGCTAATGTGGGATTGTGGATCGTTTGTTTTGTGACCTTTTTTTACGGGTTGATTGGCTTCATTGACGACTATCGTAAGGTGGTTCATAAAAATCCGAAGGGCCTATCAGCTCGTCAGAAACTTTTTTTTCAGTTTCTGGTCGCGGGAATAGCCGCCTTCTTGCTCCTGAAGTTCACGGCCGTGAATTCAGAGTTGCGAATTCCATTTTTCAAGAATTTCAGCCTTGATTTAGGCTGGTTTTATGTCCCTTTTATGATGTTGGTAATTGTGGGGGCATCAAACGCGGTTAATCTTACCGATGGATTAGATGGCTTGGCCATCGGCCCAGTAATTACCACGGCCGGTACATTTCTGTTGCTGGCCTACGTGGCCGGTCACGTAAAGATTGCCGAATACCTAGAGATTCCATATATCGCCGGAGCGGGAGAGCTTGCTGTTTACGCCGCAGCGATGGCCGCTGCAGGTTTAGGGTTTTTGTGGTTTAACTCCCATCCCGCGCAGGTATTTATGGGCGACGTGGGCAGTTTGTCGCTGGGCGGCGGAATTGGCGCTCTTGCTGTGGTCACCAAAAACGAAATTCTTTTGACGATTGTTGGTGGGGTTTTCGTAATGGAGGCCCTGTCGGTGATGATCCAGGTAGCATCCTTTAAAACTCGTGGTAAAAGGGTGTTCCGAATGGCGCCCATTCACCACCACTTTGAGCTAAAGGGGTGGCCCGAGCCGAAAGTGATCGTCAGATTTTGGATTATTTCTATTTTGCTCGCCATTGTGGCGCTTTCTACGCTAAAGCTTCGTTAATCTTTTGGAGATCGAATGTCGAAACTTGCTATGTATAACGGAAAAAAGATCGTTGTGATGGGATTGGGGCGCTCAACCCTTGCCCTAATAAAACTACTTCACTCGAAAGGCGCCCAAGTAATTTTGAGTGAAATGAATCCCAAAGAAAATTTGGCCGAATTGGCCAAAGAGCTAGCCAATATTAAGCCCGAAATAGAGGCTGAGTTTGGCAAGCATACTCCGCAATATTTCCTCGAAGCCGATCATATTGTTGTGGGGTCAGGCGTAAAAATGGATACCAAACCTTTAGACGAGGCTCGCGCCAAGGGTGTGCCGATTTTGAGTGATATCGAATTTCTCGCCCGCGAAATCGAAACCCCCGTAATCGCCGTGGCTGGAACAGAGGGTAAAACCTCCGTGGCCATCATGGTAAGAGCGTTTTTAGAGGCCGCGAAGCGTTCCGTATTCTATTGTGGTGATCACGGCGAACCCTTGGCGAACTACATTAGCAAAGGAATGCAAACAGAGTTTTTGCTGCTGGAATTGTCACCTTACCAACTAGATAATTTGCAAAAGTTAAAGCCTTACGTTTCCGTGCTGACGGCCCTACAGCCCCCTCTGCCGGAGCGATTTCCAACTGTGGATAGTTATGGGCACGTGATTCGCAATTTATTGCGCAATCTCGATGAAAAATCCTATTTAGTTTACAACTTTCGCGACAACAACCTAAAGGCATTAATTGCCGGAAATCCGGCGCAGAAGCGCGTCTACCGACGCAAAGACCCAGTTAGTTTGGGCGAAGAAATTGCCCGTCTTTATAAGGGTAGCTGGTTGGCCAATAGTGGGCGTGACTTGATTTGGAAAGACAGCGAAGGAAAAACCACCTTTACCTTACGCAATTTGAAGCTATTTGGACTGCATAATCGCGATAATTTAATGGCGGCCGTGAATGTGGCTAAAATTCTTGGCATTCCTGATGAGGTCGTACAGAAAGTGATCGATCAATTCCCCGGAGTTCCGCACCGCTTAGAATTCGTAAAGAAAAAGGGTGGGGTGC
>CAYZLH010000029.1:0-13842 GCA_964478795.1 uncultured Bdellovibrionales bacterium
GTTGGATGGATTTCTTACGGATCATGGCGATCATTTCGATCAGCTTGGGTGTTTTTAACCTCCTCCCAGTGCCAATTCTCGACGGGGGGCATATCGTTTTCGCGATCATCGAGCGATTCCGTGGCAGCCCACTGCCCCAGAGCGTGCAACAGACGGCCATGAAGGTCGGTTTATCGTTGATTCTGGTGCTAATTGTATTCGTGTTCTATAACGATCTCAGCCGCTTACTCCCAATGTCCCTATTTGGAAAATAAAGAGCGGTACTGAGAGATGCAACAATGCAGGCTTTGCATTTAGCCTTTGACACATCCACGTCCCGTCCTTGTGTGGCCCTGATGGCCGGTGAGCGCGTTTTGTCTGAATGGCTAGGCCCCGACAGCCTGAAGCACCATGAAACCCTCCTAGCGGGCATTCATCACTGCCTAAAAGGCTATGAGCTAAGAGATCTTGCCTTCTTAAGCGTGGGAGTTGGCCCCGGTACATTTACTGGCCTGCGCATCGGTATTACTACCGCGAAATTTCTAGCGGATCCTTTGAAAATTCCCTGCGTGGAAGTCAGCTCTCTCCGTGCCCTGGGCGAACAAATTCCTCAGCCGAACGCTTCCGTTTGGGCCGTGGCCGACGCCAAAGCCAAACGAGTCTATGCCACGAAATTAACGGCCCAGAATCCAAGCGACAGCACCGAAGAGTGTGTGGCGTTACCTCCCGAAGAGTTTGCCGCCCAATTACAACCGCAGGATTTTTTGCTGGGCGAAGGTGCGTGGATTTATAAATCCATCTGGCCCGCCACGATTACTTTGGCTGAAGAAGATGCGAATGTCTTACGCGGCTCTTCCATCGGCACCTTGGGCTGGAAACTCTATCGGCAAGGCCTCACCGTAAGCGCCAATGATTTACAACCGAAATATTTGAAAGCAGGAAATTCCGTCGTATGAAAAAACCGTTATATCGCGTAACCATTGATCTCACCGACGCCCACTCTCATCGCGCCCAAGTACGCATTGATCAAGCTGCGGAAAAATTGCCCGGCATCCTGGAATTCCCCGTTTGGACTCCGGGTAGTTATATGGTGCGAGAATATTCGCGGCACGTAACTCGCTTGGAACCGGCCACAAAGGTCGCTAAAAATCGCTGGCGCCTAGAGGGCCAACCTAAGTCCGTTTCCTACGAGGTGTATTGTTTTGAACGAACCGTACGCACCAGCTACTTAGACGAGAACTATGCGACCCTCGTCGGTGCCACACTTTTACCCTTACTCGCTGGCCCCTTCACGGTGGAGCTAAAACTTCCATCGCACTGGAAAGTTTTGAGCTCGGCGCTAAAATTCCGGTCTGTCGGTCGCGGTCGATATCTCGCCCATGTTCGCGATCGCGACCATTGGATCGATTGCCCCATTGTGGCCGCAGCGCCGGGATTTGGCGGAGTCGGAAAATTTCGGGTGGGTGGCATCAACCACCATATTGCCTGGGTGGGCATGGAATGCGCGCGCTCCATGAAAGAGATGGAAGAAGCGTTTCAAAAACTGGCGGCGACAACCTTAAAATTTTTCGGGGGCGCGCCCTTTAAAGAGTATTGGTTCCTTCTACATTTTGGCCACAAAATGTATGGCGGTCTCGAGCATCGCGACTCTCAACTTTCCCAATTTGATGGCTCCCTGCTCAACGAACAAAAATCCTGGGACGGATTCTTGCGCCTAATTGCCCATGAATATTTTCATTCTTGGAACGTGAAGTCGATTCGCCCCAAGGCGCTGGGCCCCTTTGATTATCACCAAGAGAACTACACTCAAGATTTATGGTTTGCCGAAGGAATCACCGATTATTTCGACGATATGATTCCGTTAATGGCAGGAATGATTTCCCTCGACGCCTACAAAAAGGCGCGCCTCAAAGATATTTCGCATTTGCCTGACGGCGTACCCGCTCACCGCCGTCGCTCCTTGGCAGAAACTAGCTTCGACGCTTGGATTCGCCACTACCGGGGTGACGAAGATACTATGAATACCGATGTAACCTATTATTCCAAAGGTGCCTTGCTCGGCTGGTGTTGGGATGCGCACCTACAGAAAAATTCGAAACGGCGCTGGAATTTGGCCAAACTCATGCGCGCCATTTGGAAAGAATTTGGCATCGATGCCTATGAAGATTTGGCCACCGCTAAACCGGGATTCACTCGATCGGAACTTTTTTCTTTCGCCGAAAAACTCACCGGCGTGAAACAAGCCAAAGTATTGGAAAGCTGGATCACCGATCGCAAACCATTACCTTGGAAAGATGCGGCCAAGTATTTTGGCATCAAAACCAATGAAACAGTTTCTGACTTTCCGCTGCACCATTTGGGCTGTCAGTTCACCTTCGGCGCTCATGTAACTGTGAAGTCTGTTATGTCTCAGAGCTCCGCCGAGGATGCCGAGTTGGCCCCCCAGGATGAACTGCTCGCCATCAATGGCACCCGCGTGGGCGACAACGAGAAGACCCTAAACACCCTAAAAAAGGCCATGGCCAAAGGACGCGAACTAGAATTCCTCCTAACCCGCGGCGATAAGATCTTGAAAAAGAAAGTTCGTTGGAAAAAACATCCTGGCCTCGGCGTAGAAATTGGAGTGCAAGCGTGATCACCTTTGCCCAACTCGAAAAACTTTTGCAAAAGTGCGAGGCGGGCTCACTCGCACAAAAAGAAATTCAGTGGCTAGCCCCCTTGATCGATCACACCTTGCTCAAACCCGGAACCTCACAAGAGCAATTAAAAAAACTTTGCGCCGAAGCCAAAGAATATAGATTCGGCGCCGTTTGTGTAACTCCAGAAAATGTAAAGTTATGTGTGCAACAACTCCAAGGCAGCGCTGTGAAAGTGGCGGCCGTCGCTGGCTTTCCCGCCGGTAGTGTAGACACCAAGGCCAAAGTTGCCGATGTGGAACTCGCCATTTCCTCTGGCGCCCAAGAAATCGATATGGTGATTCATTTAGCCCGCGTAAAAGCGCGCAAGTGGCGCGGCGTTTATTTGGATATTCGCAAAGTGGTGCAGGCCGCGGGCCCCTTTCCCGTGAAAGTAATTTTGGAAACCTGCCTGCTGAGTGAGGAAGAAAAGTGGATGGCTTCTTCCGTGGCCTTAGCGGCCGGGGCAGCATTTTTAAAGACATCCACCGGATTTTCCACCGGAGGCGCCACTCTGCCCGATGTAGTCCTCTTGCGGGCGGCGGCCGGACCGAAAAAGGGCGTAAAGGCCAGTGGCGGCGTGCGTAGCACGCTGGACGCCTTAAAAATGGTGCAGGCCGGGGCGAATCGTATCGGTACTTCCAATGGTGTGGCAATTTTAGCGGTCTCCCAAGAAGCGGGAAAAGGCGTATACTAGGACAAAATGAAAACGGAACGCGTATTTTTAATAGTGTTGGATAGTTTAGGAATCGGCGAAATGCCCGATGCCAAGGAATTTGGCGATGCGGGATCGCACACGATTGCGCACATTGCCCAAATCGTTAAAGGGCTTAAAGCCCCAAATTTACAAAAAATGGGATTAGGAAATATTTCCGCCATCGAGGGAATTGCTCCCGAGGCGAATCCCATCGCCAGCTTTGGCAAATGCGCCGAATTGGCCAAGGGCAAAGATACTACTACGGGCCACTGGGAAATGGCGGGCATCCGTGTGACCAAACCTTTCCCCACCTACTACGAAGGTTTTCCACAATCCTTTGTGGATGAATTTGTGAAAAGAGCCAAGGTACCCGGCTACTTGGGCAATGTCGCCGCCAGTGGCACGGAGATTATTCAACAGCTGGGCGATGAGCACCTGCGATCCGGCAAACCTATCGTCTATACCAGTGCCGATTCCGTTTTTCAGATTGCCTGTCATGAAGAAAAATTCGGCCTCCAACGTCTCTACGAAATTTGTGAAGTGGCGCGAACTTTATGTGATGAACTAGGAGTGGCCCGAGTGATTGCCCGTCCTTTTGTGGGCGAAAATGGCAAATACACTCGCACCAAAAATCGCAAAGACTATTCCGTGGCCCTCCCCGAAGAAACCATGATGCATAAATTGCAGCGGATTCCGGGCCTAGAAACCATCAGCATTGGCAAAGTGGCGAGTATCTATTCTGAAGAAGGATTTCACCAAAAAATTAAGGCCACAGATAATCCGGCGATTTTTGCAGCCACAGTCAAAGAAGCGCAAAGAAATTTTCGCGGACTCGTATTCGCCAATCTGGTGGATTTCGATATGCTCTATGGTCATCGCCGCGATCCGAAGGGCTATGCCAAAGAAATTGAGTGGTTCGATTCTGTCTTGCCCCAACTTTTACAAGCGTTGGGCCCGCAGGATCTATTATTGCTCACTGCCGATCACGGCAATGATCCCACCTTCCCCGGCACAGATCACACTCGTGAGTATGTGCCGCTGATCGCCTATCGCCCCGGCTCATCGGGGAAAAATCTAGGCACTCGTTCCACTTTTGCCGATATTGGCGCTACAATTTTGGCAGCCCTCCGCTGCGAAGAAAAACTTCCCATCGGTAAGAGTTTTTATCAGGAGCTTTAAATGAACGTCGTTACGCTCATCAAAAAGAAACGTTCGGGAGATTCTCTCACACCGGAGGAGTTACGTTTTCTCGTCGAGGGATTCACCAAGGGTGACCTGCCTGACTATCAGATGAGTGCTTTTCTCATGGCCGTCTATTTCCGCGGAATGTCGCCCCAAGAATCGAAAGAATTGATTCGTCTCATGAAAAATTCTGGCGCAGTAGTGGATCTCGCCAAGGTAAAGCTACCGAAACTGGATAAACATTCCACCGGCGGCATCGGCGATAAGACAACGCTAATCTTAGCGCCCCTGCTCGCGAGCTGCGGAGTGGCCTATCCAACTTTGGCGGGACGTTCACTGGCGCATACGGGCGGAACTGTCGATAAACTGGAGGCTATTCCTGGCTTCAATTGTTTTGTTTCGCTCCAACGATTTCAAGAGCTGATCTCCACGGTGGGCTTGGCATTCCTCGGGCAAACGGATGAAATTTGTCCTGCCGACAAAAAACTGTATGCCCTCCGCGATGTCACCGCCACGGTGGAAAGTGTGCCACTGATTGTGGCTAGCATTTTGAGCAAAAAATTGGCCGAAGGAATGGACGGCATTGTTTTCGACGTAAAAACCGGCTCCGGCGCCTTTATGAAAACCGAGGCCGAAGCCATCACCTTGGCGCAAGCGTTGGTAAGCGCGGCCAAAGATTCAGGCAAACAGGCCGCCGCCTTGATCACAGATATGTCGGAGCCTTTAGGATATGCCGTAGGAAACGCCATCGAAGTGAACGAATGCGTTTCATTTTTGCGACAGGGTCCGCAAGATTCTGCGCCTCATCCTCGCTTGTATGATCTTACTCTCGAATTGGCGGTGGAAATTTACTCCTTAGCCCAAGTTCAGCTGGGCCAGAAACGCCCCACACCCAAAGCCGCCAAAGAAATTTTAGAAAGCGCCTTGAAGTCTGGGGAAGCCTATTCGAAATTCTTAGAGATTGTTAGCTTGCAGGGAGGCGACACCGAAGCAGTGGACCGCGGACTCAAAATCGCCAAAAATAAGATCCCCTTTACGGCCAAGAAAAAGGGCATTTTGCGGGCCATGAACGCCGAAACTATCGGCTGGGCACTGACGGAATTGGGCGGCGGTCGACGGAAATCCTCGGACAAAGTGGATCCTTCTGTTGGTTTTTGGTTTGAAAAATTCGTCGGCGATTCCGTAAAAAGCGGCGAAACCATCGCCTGGATTTACGCTAAAGACCTGAAATCAGGGGAGAATGCCTTGCGTCTATTGGAAGAATCCGTGGCCATTGGCCCGGAAGCCCCCACAAAACCGAAATTGATCCGAAAACGAATTTGATTTAGACCTAATCCGTGCAGCACTCACTAGTTATCCAACAAATTCAAGACGTGGCGACCTTTTTAGAGTCGCGGATGAAGATTCGTCCCGAGATCGGCATTGTTTTGGGTAGCGGCCTCGGTGCCTTCGCTGATCGAATCGCCGATGCGATTTCCATCCCGTATAGTGAGATTCCGCACTTTGAAAATCCTTCGGTGGAAGGCCACAGTGGCCGCATCGTATTTGGCAAAGCGAATGGAGTACCCGTCGCCGTCTTCCAGGGCCGTTGGCACACCTATGAAGGGCACTCGATGAATTCCGTGGTCATCCCCACCCGCGCGCTCGCAGCCCTTGGCGCCCACACAATTTTTCTGACCAATGCCGCCGGTGGCGTAAACTTGAATTTTCAAGCCGGAGATTTGATGGTCATTTACGATCATCTTAATCTCATGGGTGACAACCCCCTCACCGGCAAAGATTCCGTACTATTTGGCCCACGCTTTCCCGATATGAGCGAACCCTATTGCAAGGAATGCATCACGGCCCTCGAGGCCAGCGGAAAGAAACTAAAAATCAAACTGAAAAGCGGAGTGTATGTGGGCTTACGCGGACCCACTTATGAAACTCCGGCCGAAGTAAAAATGCTTCGCACGCTCGGCGGCGATGCCGTGGGCATGAGCACTGTGCCCGAAGCTATTGCCGCTCGGCATTTAGGAATGCGCGTGGTGGGCTTATCGTGCATCACCAATATGGCCGCCGGAATTGAGCAGAAAACTCTCGATCACAGTGAAGTGCAAGAGACCGCCAATCGAGTGATGGATCAAATGGCCAATCTCATGATGGATGCCTTACCCGAAATCGCCCGCACCCGTTCCACCAAAACGGGCGGATTCCCGCGCTAATGAAATCCTACATTTTAGCTGATGCTTTTTTTCTTTTGAACGACGGCAGTGGAAAACTATTCCGTGGCGAACTGCGCGTAGAGGGCAATCGCATTGCCAAAATCGCAAAATCCATTGCGGCAAAAAAGGGGGAGAAAAAAATCTCTCTTAACGGAAAACTCGTTATTCCTGGTTTCGTGCAGACCCACACTCACCTTTGCCAAACATTATTTCGCAATTTAGCCGACGATCTCGAGCTACTCGATTGGCTGCAGAAACGGATTTGGCCACTGGAAGCGGCCCACAACGAAAATAGCCTCTATGCGTCAGCTCGACTCGGGATCGCCGAGTTGCTCGCTGGCGGCACCACCACCATTTTGGATATGGGTACTGTCCGCCACACCGACGCCATTTTTGAAGCAGTAAAAGAAATGGGAATCCGCGCATTCGTGGGCAAATGTTTGATGGACCGAGAAGGTTCCCCCGCTGGCTTGCGCGAATCCACGGAACAAGCACTCCAAGAAAATATTCGTCTATTGGAGCGTTGGCATGGACGGGAAAATGACCGAATTCGCTACGCTCAGGCGCCGAGATTTTTACTCTCCTGCAGCGAACCGCTCATGCAGGAAGTGGGAAAGATCGCTGCTTCGTCAAAAACGTTGATTCACACCCATTCCAGCGAGAATCGTGGGGAAATTGCCGAAGTCCGCCGTCTTTATGGCTGTGAAAATGTGGAGGCCTTCGCCAAGTTAGGGCTGGCGGGAGAAAATTTAGTGCTCGCCCATTGCATTCACCTTTCCACTGCCGAGCAAAAAATTCTGGCGGAGAAAAAAATCAAGGTCAGCCACTGTCCAACTTCCAACTTGAAACTGGCTTCAGGAATTTGTGATGTACCCAAACTTCAGCAAATGGGAATAAGCGTGAGCTTGGGTGCCGACGGCTCTCCCTGCAACAACAATCTCAATATGTTTTTGGAAATGCGCTTAGCCTCACTATTGCAGAAGCCCAAGTATGGGCCCACGGCCATGCCCGCCCGTCAGGTGTTTGAAATGGCTACCCTTGAGGGCGCAAAGGCACTAGGAATCGAACATGAAGTCGGCTCCTTAGCAGTTGGCAAAAAAGCCGATTTTGTTTGCTTAGAAACCCACACGAAAGAGATGGCTTTGGATTTAGATCCCCGTAAGCCAGAAGAGGTGTATTCCTCGCTCGTGTATTCGGCGTCGCCGCAGAATGTATTAGAAACGTGGATTGATGGAGTGTCCGTCTACCAAAGGGGAAAATTCCGGCGAGCAAACTTCGCCGATATTTTAACAAAAGCCACGGCCGAGCGAAAAAAACTGCTCTGCCGCGTAAATCTTTAGCCGATCCATTTACAAAAACAACTCGTCAGTCAGAACTGCCAACTTAGTTCGCTCTTAGTCTGCTCTTGGCTCGCGCTTAGTTCGCCTTCAACTCACACGATTGCGCCGGCAATGCCGCCCCCGAAAAGTGGGCATCAATGTCGAGATCCAGGCGAAGTTTTCCGGACTCACATTTTTCTTTCAACATCGCCGCCGCGACTCTCACGTTTTCCGCGACTTTGCGAAAGTCCGCTTCGGTGAACATCATTCCAGTTTTGAATAAGGCTTTGGTATCAGCCAGCGCCATGGACTTTTCCAGCTTTAGCAAATTTTGATACGTCTTGGGATCCAGATGGGCCACGCCGTCGAGAAGTCTGGCCGCCTTCACGCGATTTTCTTTGGCCACCCCGCAGTCATTATCCTTGAGCAAGAGTTCCTTTACGAGCACCGCTTCCGCTTGGTTTGCGGCCGGAATATCTTTCAAATTTTTTTCGCTTTTCACATTCACGCGACCATCAGCCTCCGTTACGCGGTAGAAATATTTATTGAAGTAATGAACATTTCCAAAGCGATCTTGCTGACCCAAAATCGTATCCAGCAAAATCATTTCGGAAACATCACGCAGTTGAATCATGGCCTGCACATTGGCCGTATTCCACTCACGGGAAACTTGAAACTTTGGATTGATCAACGCTTTGTAAATTAAGTTCTTGGCCTTGAAAGTTTCCTCACGGACCGTGCCGCCATTGAAGAGTTCTTTATAGAATTCTTCTTTTTTCGGATTCTTGAGTAGTGCGCCGTAGCTTTGATCATACCCATCCGTAAATAAGAGGTCGGCCTGAGAATAATTCTTGCCTGCGCGCAATCGTCCCAAAAGAGTGCGCCAATTTTGATCGATCAGACTGCCCGACTCCAAAAATTTCAGTCCTCTTTCGCCAATGGAAATATGACGTTCCAGATCCATGGTGCGCACCACGGCCACCGGCACATTGGCCACATCGCCTAACACGCGAGATACATGATAATAGGCCAAGATCGAGGGCGTGTAGCTGCAGCTAGAGGAAAGCTTGTATTTCGCTTCTTTGCTGCCCTTAACTCCTTCAATGGTGCAGTTCTTGTCCATGAAATCTTGGGCGGAAACTCCTTGCGGCGCCTCGAAAAAGTCTACCCCCGGATTGGTGCTGTTTTCTTTGGCGCAGGCCGCGATGGTTTCCCCAATATTCATGGCGCAAAGTTCGGCCTCTTGTTTGGCGTCGCTTTTTTTGTAGGAAAATCCCGGTAAATGCTTAGGAATTACACAAACTTCAGCGGCCTTGCCAAGCACGGGGTGCTCCACTAAAGCCTCCCCACGGGGATAAGTGGGAGTGAGCGTGGCCATCGCCAGCGGTACGTAAAGGGCGGAAAAGAGGATACTGTTCATGGATATTCCTGCGAATTCTAGGGGTTAATTACGCGCCACATTTACCATGCGCGTCAATTAAAAGAAAATGAAAGATTTCGACAGAAAATCCAGGAAAGAGAAAAACGGGAAAACCCTTCGCAATCCTTGACACTTAGGGCCCCAGCCGCTAAAACCACCTGTATTTCCCGCAAATCGCAATTCGCTAGAAACGGTTAGCAGGGTATTGATATTGCCTCCGGCGATTCGGAGGATGAGAAAGGTTTTGCAATGTACGCAGTAATTCAGACCGGTGGAAAACAATACAGAGTAAAAAAGGGCGATACCGTTCAGGTAGAGTTGCTCTCTCTCGATATGGGCGCCACCACCGATTTTAAAGAAATTTTGTTGGTTGGCTCTGGAGCCACCGTGCAAGTGGGGCAACCCTTCGTTTCCGCAGCTTCCGTTTCGGCTGAAGTTGTGGCGATTGAAAAGGGCCCAAAAGTAATCGTTTACCACAAGAAACGTCGTAAGCAGTCGGATAAGAAAACTGGCCATCGTCAGGCTTACACCCGCTTGTTAATCACGGCCGTTCAAGGTGGCGGTGAAAAAGACGTGCTTTCTGCTGAAGAAAAAGCGAAAATCTTGGGCAATACCGGTTTTGCGAAAGCAGATGCTTGGGCGTTGGAAGATGAGAATTTTGCTGACGAAGAAAAGGCTCCGGTAAAAAAAGCCGCTGCAAAAAAAGCTCCGGCGAAAAAAGCCGCTGCTCCAAAAAAAGCGACGAAAAAAGCATAATTTTTTGAATCTGAAGAGGAAATAGACAATGGCATCAAAAAAAGCTGGTGGTAGTACTAAAAACGGACGCGACAGTAATCCGAAGATGCGCGGTGTGAAGCGCTTTGGTGGAGAGCAAGTAAAAGCTGGAAATATCCTTGTTCGCCAAGTGGGCACGGTTTTCCATCCTGGGAAAAACGTAGGCCTCGGTCGCGATTTCACCTTGTTCGCCTTGGTCGATGGCTTGGTGAAATTTGAGAACAAAGATCGCCGTCGTCAAAAAGTTTCTGTTTATCCTGTAGCTGGTTAATTCCAGTTTGGATCAAACATGAAGGCATTCTTCCAGCGCGGGAGAATGCCTTTTGTGTTTCTTGCGTTCACTTCAACATTAGGTTAATAGACTCGTTGCGTTATGAGATTCATCGACGAAGCCCAAATTGAAATTATTGCCGGCCATGGCGGCCCCGGATCGGTACACTTTCGCCGTGAGACCATGGAGCCCTGGGGCGGTCCCGATGGTGGCGACGGCGGTAAAGGTGGCAGTGTGTACATCAAAGCCGACACCAATCTTTCCACCTTGATGGATTTCCGTTTTAAGAAAAAATACAAAGCACCCGATGGCGATCCCGGCATGGGCAAGAAAAAAGCGGGACGAGATGGCGAAGATATCATCCTGCGCGTACCGGTGGGAACCATCGTGCGTAACGTGATTTCCAAAGAAGTTCTCTGGGAAGCCATGGACAAAGACGAAGAGCCCGTGCTGATTTGCGGTGGCGGACGCGGCGGAAAAGGCAATTCCCACTTTGCTACCAGCACCCACCAAGCCCCCAAATTCGCTCAACCCGGAGAACCCGGACAAGAAAAAGTCATTCAACTGGAGCTAAAGCTTTTGGCCGATGTAGGCCTGCTCGGTTTTCCCAATGTGGGAAAATCTAGTTTGATCGCCGCCGTATCGGCGGCTCGTCCCAAAATCGCTGATTATGCCTTCACCACCCTTGTGCCCAATCTAGGCGTTGTTCGCCTCGATGCCGATCGCAGCTTCGTGATCGCCGATGTGCCCGGCCTGATTGAGGGTGCCCATGAAGGCGTGGGGCTAGGCATTCGCTTTCTCAAACACTTGGAGCGCACGAAACTATTTTTACATGTGCTTGATGCTGCCTCAGGAAGAGATCCAGCTGCGGATTACGAAATCGTGCGCAAAGAATTGGCAGCCTTTAATCCCGAGCTATTAGAGCGAAGAGAAGTAATCGTCTTTAACAAGATGGATTCCTGCCAAGACTCCGAATTGCTCGATGCCTTCTGCGCCAAACTAGACAAAGAAAAGAAAATCTATCGAAAAGTATCTGTGGCAACCACTGAAGGAATGAAAGATTTGATGACGCTTACTTCCGATTGCCTCTTCACCACCAAATACGATTTTTCATGATCCTAAACTTTGAAAAAACCGTGGTGCTCTTTGGGGGCAGCTTCGATCCCCCTCACCTCGCGCATCTGGCTCTGGCCCAGGCCGCCCGCCAAAAGCTCCCGCAGGCTCAGGTGGTGTTTGTACCCTGCCGCGAGAGCCCCGGAAAGGCCCCGCCAGTGGCCGACGGACCCGTTCGTGTCGCCTGGTTACGTCTGCTCTTAGAAAACCAACCTTACGCCATTTGGGAGACGGAACTGCAGCGCAAAGGCCCCAGCTATACCATTGATACCCTAAGGGAGGCTCATCAGCTTGGCGCGTCCACAGAGCAGCTCTATTGGCTCGTGGGGGCCGATGCTTACAACTCCTTAGCGAAGTGGAAAGATAGTGAAAAGCTGCGATCGCTCTGCCGATTCTTAGTAGCCGGTCGCCCCGGAAATTCTCAGCCGTCCCTAGACCCCCAAGACGTCTTACTAGAAATGCCGGAATTTCCCTATTCTTCCAGCCAGATTCGCGCCACTTTGTCCAGCGGAGAGGTGCCCCAAGAAGGCTTGCCTGAGGGCCTACGGGAGGAATTTCGAAAACTTTTTTTGCTGGGCGCCAACCCCTATGGTAAAAATAAATAGATGATGGATGCAAAGCAACTTTCCGAATTCTGTGCGCTTAAATGTCTAGAAAAGAAGGGCGAAAACGTAGTTATTCTCGATCTCGAGAATCGCTCGTCGGTGGCAGACTACTTTGTGGTGTGCAGCGGATTCTCCGATCGACAAGTGATGGCCATTGCTGATCACATCTCTGACGAGCTGAAAAAAATGGGCCTAAAGGCGTTAAGCAAAGAAGGCATGGGCGATGGGCGCTGGGCTCTCATCGATTTTGGCACTGTAATCGTGCATATTTTCCAAGACCATTTGCGGGATTTCTATAGCTTGGAATCCCTCTGGGCCGATGCGCCGAGAATTCGCGTGAAAGAATCGGAAGCCAATACTTCCTCCACGCGTTATGACCCAGGATTTCAATCGGGCTCTGCCACCTTCTAGGCCATTGATTCACTCTAGTATAACTCCTTGATTTGCTTTGCCTTCGATCGCGTCAAGGTGGTAAAAATTTGCCCATGAGCGATCAAAATAAAGAAGCAGTGGCCGACCCGCAAAAACCCCTCAAAGATCTTAGCGATATGCAGACACTTGTCTCCCTCTGCAAGCGCCGAGGTTTTGTGTTTCCGTCTTCCGAAATTTATGGCGGAATCAATTCCTGTTGGGACTACGGCCCCTTGGGGATCGAACTCAAAATGGCGGTGAAAGATTCCTGGTGGCGAGCCATGACTCAATACCAAGATGATGTGGAAGGTGTTGATGCTTCCATCCTGATGCATCCCCGTGTTTGGGAAGCGTCGGGCCACGTGGAAAACTTCAACGACCCCCTCGTGGATTGCAAAAAGTGTAAAGCTCGTCATCGCGCCGATCATTTGAAACCCGTGCGCGAATTAGAAGCCAAATTGGGTCATCTGCCCACCTTGGATGAGATGGCAAAAGTTTTAGAAAATGCAGGCTGCCCGAACTGCGGCACGGCGGGTTCCCTCACCCCTCCTCGACTCTTCAACATGATGTTTAAAACTCATATGGGTCCCGTGGCCGACGAAGGCAACCATGTGTATTTGCGGCCGGAAACTGCGCAGGGAATTTTTGTCAACTTCCGCAACGTACAAGAATCCATGCGCCGAAAATTGCCCTTCGGGATCGCCCAAATCGGAAAAGCTTTCCGCAATGAAATCACGCCAGGAAACTTCACCTTCCGCACCCGTGAATTTGAGCAAATGGAAATGCAATATTTTGTGGCGCCGGGCACGGATACGGAGCATTTCGAACGTTGGCGCGAAATCCGCCTACAATGGCACATTAAAAATGGAATTCGTCCCAACAAATTACGCTTCCATCCTCATGGCCAAAATGAACTCGCCCACTATGCAAAACAAGCGGGTGACATTCAGTATGAATTCCCCATCGGCTGGCAAGAGCTAGAGGGAATTCACAACCGCACAGACTTCGACCTGGGCCGACACACCGAATTTTCCGGTAAGAGCCTGCACTACAGCGATGAAAACAATAATAAGTTCATCCCCTACGTGATTGAAACTTCCGTTGGTTGCGATCGTTTCGTGCTCGCCGTGATGTGCGATGCCTATCGCGCCAACGAAGATCGCGTGGTCATGCAGTTTCATCCCAACTTCGC
>CAYZLH010000030.1:0-13572 GCA_964478795.1 uncultured Bdellovibrionales bacterium
GAAAGTTTTTTGGATCCTTGAGGGTCACGGATTTGGGCTGAATCTTTGCGGCCGCAGCAGATAAACTACCATAGGAAAGTTTCCCCTTCTCGGAATGAATCACGAAACTCTTTTCCGTTTTTAGGCTTTCCACGGGAACTTTCCACTGATCGGCCGCCGCCTGCATCAGCATCGCCCGGAGAGTAGCACCAATAGTGCGGTGCTGATCGTAGGAGCTAATCAGCGCGGAGCTACCGCCAGTCATTTGGGTGCCAAAGGCCGTGTGATTGAATACAGCGTTTACAGGAGCAGATTCAGATTTTACTAAATTCCAGTCAGCATCCAATTCTTCGGCGATCAGCTGAGCCATGGAGGTATTCACTCCCTGCCCCATCTCTAGTTTGTTAATCTGTAGGGTGATCGTATTGTCCGGATCGATTCGTACAAATGCGTTAGGTGGATACTTGCCGTCCGCGGCAGTTGGTGCGGAAGCTGCCAACGCTCGACCTGATTTGATTGGAGTGTGAAAAGCCACCACCATAGCACCACCGGCCACGACAGAGGCCTTTAAAAAATCCCGACGATCAACATTCCCTTGCTGAAACTCTTTATGCATAACAACTCCTAAAATTAACTTAAATTCTTGGCGGCGTCTTGAATGGCGGCGCGGATTCGTGAGTAGGTGCCGCAGCGACAAATATTTCCGTTCATCGCTTCATCAATTTCTTTTTCCGATGGATTTTTCTTTTTGCTCAACAATGCCGTAGCCGACATTACCTGACCCGACTGGCAATACCCACACTGAGGAACACCAAATTTCACCCACGATTCCTGCACGGCTTTGGCCACCTTGCCATCGAGTCCTTCGATCGTAGTGATCTTTTTTCCTTCCACCGCTGAAAGCGTCAACACACAGGATCGTTGGGGTTGACCGTCTACATACACCGTACAGGCCCCACATTGCGCCATCCCACAACCGTATTTGGTACCCGTCAGATTTAACTCGTCCCGCAAGGCCCACAAAAGTGGCATATTTCCATCGGCATCAACTGTTTGTTCTTTTCCGTTCAGTAGAAATTTCATTTTTACCCCAGCTAAAATGTGTGAATAAAGAGTATCAAGAGAATGTTTTTTGGCGAGTTTTTTTTCGTCGACCCAAGATTCAAATAATCGGTCGTTCACCGCGCAATTTTTTCAGCGCCTGTTCTGAGGCAGCGGCAAAATTTCCCAGCCTGCCGCCGTGTAATTTCTTGAGCCAACGATCCAGAGTTAGGGTGCGGGAAAAATAGAAAAAGAGAAAACCGATGGCCAAGGGTCGCAGCAAAATCCAAATTTTTTCTCCCCACTCGTGCTGGGAAAAAATCAGAAAGAAACACGTAGTCGCCAACGAAAGTAAAAATAACGGATGCAGCATATCGCGAAATGCCAACAATACGGGCGAACCCTTTTTCCCCTTTCCATCAAGCGGCCTTACTCCCTTTTCTTGGGCCCAGCGAAGAAGATTCTCCTGCCAATCGCCCTGCCCTTTCGACTTCCAGGCCCAGATGGCCAACGCCGCCGCAACAAGAGCTTTACCGATCACGAGACACAGCAAGAAAAACAGCAATTGAGAAACAGTAAACCCATGGTAGGGAAACGTTTTGTCTAAGAGATATTTTCCCGCCTGAAAAAGCTCACTGCCAAAAAAAAGATAATAGGTAATTAGGGGTTGAAGAAACGTCCACAGCGAGAGCAGCACCATCCCCAGAATCAAACCAAATAAAGATTCACGACCGATCCACAGACCGGCGGAAAAAAGAAACCCCTGCATACTCAGGCTCAACATCGGTCCTAATTTTTTTCCGGCCGGTGCTAGGGATTTTAGCACAGCGGCCACATTGGAAATAGAATAGGCCACAGAAGAGCCGGACCCCTTGGCCGAAAGACTGGCGCGACAAAGCAAATAGCCTTGGTTCAACGAAAGAAAATTTCCTGAGAAGGGGATACGCATGGAGTGCAAGAGGGAGCCTAAGGCCACCTCGATGATCGAAAGGCTGGCGGCATATTTGCCGATCTTTTCGATTTTTTCTCCCCTGTCCATGGAACTCTTGCTCCCTTTCCCCTGCAAGGTTACGTTTCTTCTTAGGAGGTCGCAAGTGCAAATCGGATGCTTAGTACCAGCTGCGGGGGCATCTCGCCGCATGGGAATGAACAAGCTTCAACTACCCTTCCGGGGAAGTACGGTGCTGCAATCGACCTTGTCTGCGCTGGCACCACTTCCTTTTCACCGTAAAGTAGTGGTTTGTCGGGAAGGCGACGCCAGTGGCGCCGAAGCCCAAGCGAAGTTTGGCTTTCACTGGGTCGATGGATCAGGATCACAAACGCTCCATGAGAGTATTCGCCTGGGGTTAAAAACGTTGAACGATTGTGACGCTGTTCTCGTGGCCCTGGCCGATCAACCTTGGCTCGAGTCTTCCGACTACCAGCGCGTTTTGCAGGAATACACCACAGCCCGCCAAGAAGGTTTTGCTCTTTTACGCCCGTGGAATGGCGAATTTCCGGGCAATCCGTGTGTAATTCACCAAAGTTTTTTCGCCGAAATATTGCAGGAGCCCGATCAAGATCGGGGCTGTTCCTATTTATTTCAGCGCCATCCCGCGAAAGTAAAAAAAGTAGCACTCCCGGAGAAATTTTTTCAGGATCTCGATACCCAAGAGGATTATCAAAAATGGAATTCTTAAAATTACAGACCCAATTAGAGACCGAAGAACGTCCCTACGTGTTGGCCACCGTGGTAAAAGTGCTTGGCTCGGCCTCGGCGAAAGCAGGCAGTAAAGCCATTCTCGCCGATGGGAAAAATTTATTGGGCTGGGTGGGCGGTGGCTGTGCTGAGAGTTTTACGATTGCGCAAGCGGAGGAAGCATTAGCGGAAGGTCTACCGCGCGTGATTGTGGCGGATTTAGATGATGAGGTTTTTGGCTTGGGCATGCCTTGTGGCGGCAAAATGGAAATTTTTCTCGAACCACGAATGCCGAAAAAAAAGTTGCATCTCCCCTATTCGCGGCCAATGGAAACACTGGTCAACTATTTTGGTTTTTCCTTAGTCCGCGAGGGCGAAGATAATCAAAGCCTTTGGGAATGTCTGCGCTTGATTGGCCTAGCACTGGCCCAAGATCGCAAACTTGCCCTAGCGGAAAAAATGCTCCAAAACTTGCCCTCCTCCCCAAAGCGCAGCAAAGTGCAAATCTTAGGAAATAGCCGGATTACGGAAGAGTTAGCAAATCTACTAAATCTCCTCGAATGGCCCACCGAAGTTTACGGTTTAGAAATACATGCGGAAAACTACCCCGCTGGTGTGAGGACCCAGAGAGCCCTGCCGGATTACGCCGGTTTAGAATTTTCTGCCGATAGTTATGTGATCGTGGCCTCGCACCATAAGGGAGATCACGAATATATCGAAGGGGCTCTCCGCGCGCAGGCCCGCTATGTAGGAATGGTGGCCAGTAAAAAACGCGCGGGCCTCGTGTTGGATCATCTCCGAGCAAAGGGCGTCCCCTTTCTCGAGCGAGTGCAATCTCCGGCAGGAGTGCCGTTGGACTGTCGCAATCCCAAAGAAATTGCCTTGAGTATCGTTTTAGAATGCTGGCGTAACGGATAATCCAGGGAATTTCGCCAAACTTGCTCTTGGCCAGAAAATCAGCCCTGGGATTTTTTTCGTTTTTCCCAGTCCTGAAATTTTTCCAAATCTGAGCGAATCCGCTTCACGATAAATGAAATAAAAGCGATATCGTCGATATAGCCGCCGGGAAAAATATCGGGAATGGCATCCAAGGGCGAAATGAAATAAAGGATGGCAAAAATCGCCCACAGAATCACCTTCTTGGGGGTATCTTTGTATTCGCCAGTAACAAAGGCCTTCACCAACCGGAAGAGCACCAAGAAATCTTCAAAAATATGAATGAGCGCGAAACGCTTCGAATATGCTTTTTTCAGTCCGGTGCTTAAGAGCGCCAAAAGTTCTTCCGGATGGAGGAGGAGGTGTTCGGCTTTGCGGAAAAATTTTCCCATCAAAACTAATGTACGGAGGGGGCAGCTTCCTTTGTTTTACCTTTTACGGCTTTTACTGGGGGGGCCTTTTTATCCGTTACAATCTCCTCTTTTACCACCTGCTCGGGGATGGCAGGTCCGTCGCCAACCACTACGCTAGGCGCAGGGGATTGTCCAGCCACTTTCTGACCCAGTTCCCAAAATTCCACTCGACCCGTGCGCAGACTGTACATCGCCTGGCCCAAAACCAACCCCTCACTGGCCACTGCTCGCCGAACAATTTCTGATTTTTGCAAAAGTTCGGCCATAGTGGCAGCCACGTTTTCTTTCACAGGCTGGCGAAACGACTTATCCGAGCTGCCCGAACTCACTGCCTCGTCGCTCAAATGTGACCGGATATGTTTCACCAGTACATCTAAACTCTCTGAGCCAGCACTAGCGCCGGGTTTTGTGCCAATGGCCGCACCTACCGCCCCACAACTCTCGTGGCCCATAACCAAAAGCAATTTGGCTCCCAAATGGCTGACAGCATACTCAATGCTCGCAATAGCTTCAGCATTGACCACGTTTCCGGCCAGACGGACCACGAAAACATCTCCCAGACCCTGATCAAAAATCAACTCCGGGGGCAGGCGCGAGTCGCTGCACGAAATAATAATAGTATGGGGCTTTTGCCCAGAAGCTAAGCTTTCCCGCACCGGCACATCTTGCCGAATGTGCTTGGCCTTCCCTTCGTAAAATCGCATGTTTCCATCTTGCAGTTCAGAAAAGGCTTCCCATCCTGTCATGCGCGAGGCATGGGCCTCATGACTGCCGTGAGCCCCTTTCGCCGCGTGGCCAGATCCCGTCTCGCCTTTGGCGCCAGCCGCGTGGGCACGACTTTTTGCCGTTTTCAGCGGCGGGGCTGTTTTTTCGTTGGCCATGGTGAGGAGGGGGAAAAGCAAAAAAAGAGCGAGAGTTTTCATGGCATACTTTTCGTCTTTTTGGCGATTCTCTAAATTGCAAAATGCAAAAAGTAACAACGAGGTTAACGGGTAAAAGGCAACCCCCTATCAGAGTTGAGGCAGGGGATAACTTTTTACCTTCCCATCGGGGAACGAAATTACCCAGAACAGATCCTTCTCTTCTTTTTGGTAGCCGAAGGCAAACCCGTGAATCTCGGAAGGAAACGACACCAAAAGTTTTTCTTTGTTTGAATTCTTTTTATCGCGAGGAGATTGTGCAGTTTCCCTGCGCTGATAGATCCCGTTACCGCGAACACATAGCCACGAAGTATTGTATTTCCACACGCTGGCACAATTTCCATTCCAGCGCCAAGACGCTAGCTTTCCTGCCGGCAGCTCCCACACGGCACCGGCAGCCTCCATCCCCATCAGCTGAAAGGAATCGAAAAATAACTGCTGCACCTTTTTTTCCGAAATCCGTTCACTTCCTCCGGCTCGCCAGCGATACACCCCATCCACTTCCGCACTTAATATATCGCCATTGCCGTGCACGACGACGTCCACTGCCTCAGCAACTGCCAGCTCTTTTTTTCGATTTTTCAAGTCGCGATCAAAAGAAATAAGCTCTTTGCCGGTCAAAACAAAAATTCTCTCCCCGAAGGAAAAAATCTTTTTCACTTTGCCCTTAACCGTGGCGTCCGTACCAACGGAATCACCTTTTTTGGAAAGAATTTCCAGGAAAGTTTCTTCGCCCTTCTCAACAGCCACGAAAATCTTTTGTGAATTGGCATCAAAAAACAGCGCAGGAACTGGCTGAGCAAAATCTTTCGACCACCAATCTGTTCCAGCAAACACAAGAACGGAGAAAATTAGGCTGATCATAAAAATTGCGGATGGCTCCGAATTCGCTCTAAGAAACAGCCTTCGCGGAGAGTGAGCGGCTTTTGGGCATCACTACGCTCCCAGCGATCCAGCCAATCTTTGCCGAGCAATTGGGGCGCCCGCCAGGAAAGGGCCGGACGGGTGCTGGCGATGGTGGTTGAACCCTTTGGCCCTGTGGGTGCGCCCTGGCTCACAAAAAATCCCGCGGCCAAAAGAGTGGATCGCACCGCCGTGCTCGAGGAATAAGTAAACAACTCTGTGCCCGCCGAATTTTCTTCCGCCCGCGTAAAGACACTTTCCAAATTTTCTAAATGCCAAAACTCATTATTGGTCTTGCTCGAGAAGGGATCAAAAAAGATCAAGGTGGGGGCCTTACTCTTGGCGACACTCGCAAAGAATTCTCCCGCCAATTCCCATTCAATTGGAAACTTTTTGGAAACATAACTTCCCTTGGCCAAGAGCGAATGAGGGCCACCGTGGCGTAAATACGTAAATTTATTCTGATGCAACATAGCTAAGCGAAGCGAGTCTAAGTCATTTTCGAAACTTACAATTTTTAGCTTAGCACAGGCCAAACCTTTGGCGGCGAGATCTTCATAGGCGTGAATGGCGGCCATGGCATTGGCCGCGGCGCCGAGTCCCACGTCCCAAATCACCACTTCCTCTTCTTCTTTCACTCGCTGAGCAAAATAACTTTGCTGAATGTAGAGGGCATTGGCCTCCTCGATGGGAGGGTTCACAGAATGCATGATTTCCCCCGAAGACCGGTGCCGAATACTGGCAAATCCTGTCTGTTCGAACACCTCATATTCGCCCAGTTGCATTTGAGGTAACGGTCGAACCTTTGGGGGATTCGAGGGAAAGCTTTCGTCGCCCGCTGCTAACTTTTCTCGGGCCGAGTGATAAAAATCCAAAAAAGTATCCTGTAAAATTTCGGCGCGCATTCGGCGCATGAGTTCATGGTAAAAATGAATGTTGTGTAGCCCCACCATTTGTCGCCCCAAGGGCTCAACGGTTTTAATCAGATGGTGCAAATAGGCCCGCGAATAATTTCGGCAAGCAAAACAGCTGCAATTGGCATCAATGGGTTCCGGAGAATCTTTATACACTCCCCGTCTCAGCAACAACTTCGCGCCCAAAGTATAGGCCACTCCTTGTTCGCCATGAGCCGTGGGAATAATGCAATCGAACATGTCCATGCCCCGGTGCACAGCTTCGAGCAGATCAATCGGAGTGCCCACTCCCATCAAATAGCGCGGACGATCGGAAGGTAACAGTTGGGCCGCAAACTCCACCGTATCTTCTCGCTCTTGTTTACTCTCGCCCACGGCCAAGCCACCCAAGGCGATTCCATCAAAGGGATGTTGACTTAAAAATGCCGCACTTTCTTGGCGCAAATTTTCATAACAAGCGCCCTGCACGATGGCAAACATCGACTGGGGCGAATCTCCCCGGGCTGCCAGAGAACGCAAGGCCCAGCGATTGGATAGCTCCATGGCCGCGCGGGCTTCTTTTTCAGAGACCGTGGAGGGCACGCATTGATCCAGCACCATCATGATATCGCTACCAATAGCCTTTTGGGTGGCGATACTTTTTTCCGGAGTGAGCAAGATGTGTTGGCCATCCACATAGGAAAGAAACTTTGCGCCTTCTTCGCTCATCTTGCGATCCTTGGGCATAGCAAAGATTTGAAAGCCACCGGAGTCGGTGAGAAAGGATTTCGACCATTTTGTGAAGCCGTGAATGCCCCCAAATTTTTGAAAAATCTCCGGACCTGGCCTGAGCAGTAAGTGATAGGTATTCGCCAGCAAAATCTGCGATCCGCTCTCCAGCAAACTTTCAAATCTTTGGCCCCTCACCGTGGCGTGGGTGCCCACGGGCATGAACAGCGGTGTGAGCACTTCATTATGAAGCGTGCGAAAACGGGCCGCACGGGCGCGCGAGCCTTTGGCCACTTTTTCGAGCTGAAAATTCAATCGACTGGAGAAAGACATGGAAGGCAATTACCTATGGCGCTTTGCAAAAAAATGCAAGAATTGCCCTAGGTTCGCGACTTTTTATGCAATGCGCTATATAAAACTTCCCTTCCAACGCTCCCACCCTTCCCGTTCCTTCGTTATCCTAACCATTCATGAAATTTTCCACCGACCAACTGCAGTCTTTAGAGCGATTACAACAAAAGAAAAACTTCTTTCTCACCGGGCGCGCCGGCACGGGCAAAAGCACGGTGCTAAAAGCCTTTCTCGATCAGGTACCCCCCATGGAAGAAGTAGCAGTGCTGGCCAGCACCGGCGCCGCTGCGGTCTTGGTGGGTGGTCGCACCTTTCATTCCTTTTTTGGCTTAGGAATACTCGAAGGTGGCATGGCCAAAACCGTGGAGCGCGCCCTCAAAAATCCGCGCTTACGCAAACGCCTGCGCGATTCCGACACCGTAATTATCGACGAAATCTCCATGCTGAGTGGCGAAACCTTGGCCACCGCGGAGGAAATCGCCCGCCTGGCGCGTAACAATGGCGAACCCTGGGGCAATCTTAAAGTGATCGCCGTAGGTGATTTTGGCCAGCTCCCGCCGGTCACTCAGCACCGCCCCACCCCCGATTGGGCCTTTTTGCATGACGTTTGGGCGCGGTCGAATTTTGAGCCTCTGTGCTTAAAGACAATTCACCGCAGTCCTTCTCAAGAATGGAATAAAATTTTGTCTGATATTCGCGAAGGTCGTTGCACCTCCGAAGTGACCCAGGCGCTGAATGCGCGCATGCAACCCGTCACCGACGAATCGCAAATCACGCGATTGTTTGGCCTTCGCCAAGACGCAGAAAATTACAATCGCGCCAAACTAGAAGAACTGCCCGATGAGCCCGTGGCGTACACCACGGAATTTTTGGGTGACCCCATGGCCGTTCAACAGCTAAGGAAAAATTGCCCAGTGCCCGAGGTATTGATCCTCAAAACCGATGCCCTAGTGATGATTCGCAAAAATGATACCGACGGTGCTTATGTGAATGGCAGCTTAGGGAAAGTCCGGGCCATGCGCGAAAAGAATATCCGAATTGAGTTATTGGATACGGGACGAGAAATTGATTTGGAGCCCGTGAAATTCGAACAGCTCAATGCCGATGGTGATGTTGTCGCCACCGCGAAGAATTTTCCGCTGATCCTGGCTTATGGCACCACGATTCATAAATCCCAGGGGGCGACCTTAAATGGAGTCCGCATGAAACTGGCCGGGCTCTGGGAATCGGGCCAGGCCTATGTGGCGCTTTCTCGCGTGCGCCACCCTTCTACCCTGTTCTTGGACGGGTGGAATCCCAAAGCGATTAAAGCCGATCCACAAGTGATGGATTTTCATTCCCTTTTAGAAGAGCAAACAAACTTGTCGCAAACCTAGTCCACTTTTTGAAATTTTTGCCAAACGGGTTCATGATGGGGGGACACACATCTGAATTTTTCTCAGATCTCTGATTCTGGGAATTGTTCTCAAGGAGGTCTCATGAATTTTTCTCGTCGTAAATTTTTGAAAACGGGCGGCGTTTCGCTGCTCGCGATTCCCTTTGCTGGATCTTTCCTCACGAAACTCTCTCCAGTGGCCGAAGCCGCAGATTTACCTTTGGTGAAAGATAGCGATGCCATGGCGAAATCGCTCAAGTATTGCCCCAATGGCGACAAACCCACCAAGCAATGTAGTGATCGCAAGGCCAAAGAAAAGAAAGATCAATATTGCAATAACTGCCAGCTCTACACCAAAATTAGCGGTGAAAAAGATAAAGAGATTGGCAAGTGTATGCTGATGCCAAAAAACTCAGTTCACGGCGCAGGCTGGTGCATGAGCTGGGTGAAAAAACCTTCCTAAGCGAAGATTTTTTCCTAAGCCTAAGACGAAGAGGAAGCCCTACAGCTTCCTCTTTTTTATTCCACCCAGCACTTCTTCGGCCCGTAACTTTCCGCGGGAATACAACATTCGATCCGAAAAAATTCGAAAAAATCTTTCCATTTTATCGCGAACGCCTCCACCTTCAATTTCACCCAAGGCGCGCGCGATTGCTTCGTAGGTGGCCATGCCATTGGGATCGTGTTCGGTGCGTAGGCGGTAGACAGAGGGCTCCGTCGCCTTCAACTTTACAGTGCGCAAATTGGGGAATTTTTTCTGTAATTTGGAAGCCAGCCTTGAGGCCTGCGCCCAAGTGCCATCGGGCACCAATAAACGGAGCGGTCGATCCGCCGCCAAACTCCCGATATCCACTGATTCCGGAGTGAGCGCTAAGAGCACTGTTTCGTATTCTTCGTCGAAGAGCCCGTCCAGATTTAAAGGTGTGCGATCGGCGGCGCCGCGAATGCGCGTTTCCGAATTCTTCAGCACTCGGGCCGCTAACTGTCCCGTATTAGAAGGCTTCTTGAGTTCTTGCGCGTGCAACAAAACCACTACCCTTGTTTGAGTAGATAATTCTGGCATCTCGTCGCAGGCACAAATCTCTAAATGCAGCTGACAGCGAGGGCAGCGCGCTTTTCGACTATCCATTTCCTTTCCATACTTCCGCCTTTGGGGTAAAGAAAAGGAATTTCATGGCTAACAATCAATTTTCGGTACTCAAAGAAGAAAAGTTTCTCCGCTCCCGTGGATCGCGCACGGTGGAATTTTTTCGCGTGGTGCGTATTTGCCTCGAATTTATCCGTGGCTTTCGCGCTCTCCACTTCATCGGGAAAACAGTCACAATCTTTGGATCCGCGCGCTTTCCCGAAACTCACCCGGAATATCAGCGCGCACGCCAAATGGGATCCCTTCTGGCTAAAGAAGGATTCACGGTGATGACGGGCGGAGGGCCAGGCATTATGGAGGCTGCGAACCGTGGCGCCTTCGAAGCCGGCGGACAATCCATTGGCTGCAATATTCATTTGCCCCATGAACAGCGAGCCAACCCCTATTTGAATATTTCCATCACGTTCTATTACTTTTTCGTGCGCAAAGTGATGTTGGTGAAGTATTCGTCGGCCTTTCTCATTTTTCCCGGTGGCTTTGGCACCTTGGATGAGCTCTCCGAAGCCGTGACCCTCATTCTCACCGGCAAACATCCCCCCTTTCCGGTGATCTTGGTGGGCAAGGAATACTGGGGTGGATTTATGCGCTGGGCCAATGAAACCCTTGTTGGCAGCGGCACCGTCAGCGCCGCCGAGCTCTCCACCTTGTGGGTAGTGGACTCGCCGGAAGAAGCCTTGGATTTGTTAAAGAAATTGACCCCCATCGAGGATTTTCGGCCGGCGGAAAAAACGGCAATTTCCACCCGACCATAAGCCCCTCCTCCGCATGGTTTTTCTGCGCATTTTTGCGCCAGAGAGCGGCGAGAAGCCGTTATTTATGCTAGTTTTCCCCCATGAATCCACTACTAAAAAGCCCTCTTGTCGACAATCAACACTTCCTTCCCTTTGACCAAATTAAGGATGAGCACTACTCCCCCGCGCTCGAAGAGGGAATTCGCAAAGCGAAAGAAAATTACGCGGCCGTGGCCAAAGCGCCCGCAGGTTTCAAGGAAACCATTGAAGGAATTGAGTTTGCGCAAGAAGACCTGAGTCGTGTGGCCGGCGTATTTTTTAATATGACCAGCGCCAATACCAACGATACCTTGCAGGCGTTGGCGAAAGAGATTTCCCCCAAAATGGCGGAACTTTCCAACGATTTGCTTTTGAACAGCGAGATCTTTGCCAAGGTGAAAGCGGTTTATGAACAGAAAGATCAGCTTGCGCTCAACCAAGAACAAAAGCAGCTGCTCGAAAAGACCTATAAATCGTTCCGTCGCAATGGCGCGCTCTTAAACGATCAGCAAAAACAAGAGTTGCGAGAAATCGATAAAAACTTAGCAAAACTTGGCCAAGAATTTTCGGACCACGTTTTAAAAGCTACCAACGAATACGTGCTCTTTGTGACCAACGAAGAAGCGATCCGCGATTTGCCCAAAGGAAGCTTAGAAGACGCGAAGGCCACGGCCAAGGAAAAAGGTCGCCCGGAGGCTTGGGCTTTCACCCTGCATTTTCCTTCGGTAATTCCGTTCCTCCAATTTTGTACCGATGAAAATCTCCGCAAAGAAATTCATTTCGCCATGGGCAGCAAGGCGGCCAAGGCCCCTTACGACAATTTTCCCATCTTGAAACAAATTGCCCAACTTCGGCATAAACGCGCCAATCTCCTGGGTTACAAAACTCATGCGGATTTTGTGTTAGAAGAGCGAATGGCTTCCACGCCGGATCGTGTGAAAGAATTTTTGAATCAGATTTTTGTGCACTCAAAGCCAGCTGCCGAAAAAGACGTGGCCGAACTGCGCGCCATGAAAAAGAAACAAACCGGCAGTGATCAATTCAATCCCTGGGACACAGCTTTTTATTCCGAAAAACTCCGCCAGGAGAAGTTTTCGCTGAGTCAGGAAGAGCTCCGTCCATATTTTCAATTGGAAAATGTGATTCAAGGAGTTTTTGAACACGCCAAAAAGCTTTACGGAATTACCTTTCATGAACGCAAAGATATGCCCGTCTATCATCCTGACGTGAAAACCTTCGAAGTGAAGGATCGCGACTCGGGCGAGTTGATGGGTTTCTTTTACGCCGACTTTTTCCCCCGCGCTTCCAAGCGAGGCGGCGCCTGGATGACGAACTTTTTGGAACAAGGCATTTGGGAGGGCCAAAAACTTCGTCCACACGTGAGCATTGTGTGCAATTTCACCAAACCCACGGCCAGCCAACCTTCGCTACTCACGCTGGATGAAGTCCGCACACTTTTCCACGAGTTTGGTCATGCGTTGCACTCCATTCTCACCGATTGTAATTACACCTCCCTCTCTGGCACCAATGTGTACTGGGATTTCGTCGAACTTCCTTCACAGATCATGGAAAATTGGGTCTATGAACAAGAGTCGCTGGCCCTATTTGCCAAACACTACCAAACCGGTGCCGTGATTCCGCAAGAGCTCATAAAAAAAATTAAAGATAGCTCCACCTTCCAAGCAGGCTGGATGTCGCTACGCCAATTGTCGTTTGGATTGCTGGATTTAGCGTGGCACTCCCAAGACACCTCCCATGTGGATGACGTACAAAAATTTGAACGCGAACAAGTGGGGCATACGCAATTTTTCCCACCCTTGCCGGGCACATCCATTTCCGCCGCCTTCTCGCATATTTTTGCCGGTGGGTATTCCGCAGGATATTATAGCTACAAGTGGGCCGAAGTGCTTGATGCCGATGCCTTTGAGTATTTCAAAGAGCAGGGCATTTTTGATGAAATGGTGGCCCAGTCATTCCGTAAACACGTGCTCTCGCGCGGCGGCACGGAACATCCCATGGAACTCTACAAACGATTCCGTGGCCGCGAACCAGACCCGAAAGCACTCTTGCGTCGCGACGGCCTAATTTAACAGCAACGGATTTCTAACCAACCAATGAACCTCATTGATGTGGAAACGATCGTTGCGGAAGAAGCCTGCCGACACGCCGAAGCCGTGGCCGCGCTCAATCCCTATAGTGAAGCGGAATGGATTTCCATTGGCAACACCCGTTGTGTTTACGCGGGCGCAAGTTCGCCCATTTTCGGAGTCTATTCTTTCCATGAAGAAAACTGGGAGGAGCGCGAATGGAAAGAGCTCGAGCGTTTTTTTGCTTTAAAAGAGCGTGCGCCCAGCTTCTGGGTCACTCCACTTACTCCCAAGGATTTGCTGGATCGAATCAGCAAAACTCACCGATGTACGCTTGAAGAATCGATCTC
>CAYZLH010000031.1:0-1215 GCA_964478795.1 uncultured Bdellovibrionales bacterium
TTAGATAGGCAAAGCCCGTGGTCAACAATGATTCCGAAAGCTGCGAGCGTTTGCTCACCTGAATTTTTTTATTATTTAACTTAATGCCTAGGCCCTTGGCCGCATGAAAAGTTTCATTCAGCGTGGGGATGTGAATTACTCCGAGGATCGGCTCATTTTCAAAAGCCAAACCAATCGAAACACAAAACATGGGAAATCCGTGGACAAAATTTGTGGTGCCATCTAACGGATCCACGTGCCACATGGGTGCAGAAGCGCCCTTGCCTTTAGCCTCTCCAGATTCTTCGCCGAGAAACTGAAAATCCGGAAAGTTTTTCTCAAGAGCTTTACGAATTAAAGCTTCACTTTGCAAATCAACTTTGGTGACCAAGCTGGAGCGGGCTTTTTCTCTAACATCCAATCTTTTACGAAAATACTTCATCTGCAGTCTGCCTGCAGCGATGGCCGCATCGACAGCGACTATACGAATTTTTTCCAGTTCTCGTTTTGATAACATACTAAAACCAAGCCTTTGCGCGATTTTTCTCGGTGTAGTTATGCACAAAGTTTCTATAGGCAATCTGTAGACGTTTTGTCACTTCACCGCCACCATGAGGAAAGGCTTGCTTTCCATTGGTGAGACGTACTTCTCTTACGGGCATTATTTCCCGAGTGGCACTAGAAACAAAACATTCAGTCGCCTTCAGTAGATCGGCCTCGGTTAGTGGCTGTTCGCTATATTCGTAGCCCGACTCCTGGCAAAGTTTACCAATCAAAGTTTTCGTAATTCCACGCAAGTTTCCCGTATTCGATCTAGGTTCATGTAAGGGGCTCTTAACAGTTTTTCCGAAAACAAAAACCACATTGCTGTTTGAGGCTTCGGTAAGTTTTCCATCTAAACTCAACATTAAACAGTCATCGGCACCCAACTCTTTCGCTTCCGCCACTGCCAAAATATTATTTAAATAGTTTCCGCTCTTAATATTGGGGTCGAGGGCTTGGGGAGAATTACGCCGGATGGTTGGTACGGCCAGGATCATTCCGCTATCATAAAATTCTTTTTTCCACGGCGGAATCTCTTTGGCCAAGATAATATAAGAAGTATCTTTTGCTGTACTGGGATCGAGATCCAAGGGGCCAACACCGCGTGAGATCGTGTAGCGGATGAACACATCTTCGCCCTTTTTTACGCCCGTAGCGGCAACTGTCTTTTGAATTTCTTCTGTCAAAAAATTT
>CAYZLH010000031.1:1243-13322 GCA_964478795.1 uncultured Bdellovibrionales bacterium
CGATTGAGAGATTTTCATTTTCGCTAAGAGCGCTGAATTTTCCAGTCGATCAAAATGTTCCTCGAGAAAAAATGGAACACCGTCATAGGTTCGCGTAACTTCGTAAATAGAATCCCCATATTGAAATCCACGATCTAAAATGGAAATCTTCGCTCCCTCTGGGGCAGTGATTACACCGTTTACATTGGCCTTAGCTTGCATAGGCCTAAGACTATCGTAAGTATTTCGGAATTTACAGGTGAACTTCGGCTAGATTGGAAATTTGGGCAAGTGGATAATAGTGCGACAAGATTTCTCGATAACTCTTTCCCTCTGCGGCCATGGCCCGCGCGCCAACCTGACACATTCCCACCCCGTGGCCAAATCCCTCACCAGAGAAGTGATATTCAGTCCCCTGGCGTGCCAGTTGAAAGGATGTGCTGCGAAATTTGGTATTTCCGATGGCGTTGCGAAAGGCATTCGCTGGGATAACTAGGGAATTGCCCTTGGAGTCTGAAATCATTACATCGGAGAGTCGCTGATTGCCATTGGGAGCGCCAGCTTCCACTTGGGCCACTTGAACAAACCCCTTTGGTAGAATCCCACCGATTTTTTGCAAGGCATGAAAGATCTGCGTTTTCGATAGTTTCATTTCCCAGCGAATTTTATCCTTTTTCTCGCGGTGATAGGGGCAATAGACGGACCGAAAAGCTGGATTCTTTTGACCCCAAACAAATTCTGGAGCTTCGGTTTTACCACCGCAGTTGGCATGAAAGTAGGCCTTGATGGGAGTACCTGCAAAGGCCAAGATTTGCCCTTGGGTTTCTAAAGTTGCCTGGTTCGACTTCGGTGTCTCAGAGGAGGCGCCAGCATAAACTTGATCGGCAGTGGTGCTTTCGAGATCAAAAACTTGTTGGCGATTGGCTTCCATTTGAAATAAGGCATACGTTCTTGATGCCACCGCTTGGGCTTTTAATGCATCGAGCGGCCAAGAGGGCGACATTTCTTTATTGATCAATCCGGCTAAATATTTTTCAAAATCTAAAGTATTGACCACGAGACATTGTTTTCCCTTAGTGATTACGGAAATTTGATTGCGATAGGTCTTTCCTTCAAATCGCAAAAAACCACCGGGAGAAAACACGTCGAGGCGGGTTAGATCCTTTTCACGGAGCGAATAAATCCTGGCTTCACCACGACCATTTGGTTGGCAGCGGAAGGAGAAGATGGACTCGCCATCGACTTGTTCTCGAGCGTTGATAATCAAATCAAGGCCGGAAATTGATCCCTTTGAAAAACTGCCAAGTAACACCCTTATCGAAGGATTAGCTCTAGTTATTTCAATAGACTTCTGTGCTCCAGGGATGGCGCTTTGGCCAATGTTGGGCAACAAAAAAGAAAAAATGAAAATAGAAAGAATCTGCACCTAAAAATTCTATCAAGCCAACTGAATTCCAGCTATGAAGGAAAGTACCTGTTAGCGGCAGCGGAAAACAGGTGAAGTCTGACGCCGCCGCGGTTATTTTCCACGCCAAATTTAAACACAAAAACAAACGAAAGAGCGACGCATATGAGAGCATAGAATAGTCCACAATCTCTCACGACGCAGGAAGCATGTATGAGATTCGTCTATATCTATCTAATAATGATTTGTAGTTTGACTCCGGCCTTCGGAGAACCGACGAGTCCTGAGGATTTTCTCAAAAAAATTCCAGGCGGAAAACTTCAACTCGAATATATTCTCGCAAAAGCTATTTCCAGTTCTAAAACTTATCAATCATTAGCCGCGGAAAAATTTAGTGCTGCGGCCTATGAAGAGATGGCCAAGCAACCTTTTGATTGGATTTTCTATGGCGAAGTAAAGAAACTCAAAAACTCATTTGAAGCTCTTTCTCCCGCTAGTCCTCGGGCTACAGAAATTAGTTCGTATCATGTAGGTCTGCGAACCTATCTGCCAACAGGAACTTTGGCGAACCTCCAGATCGGAAATTCGCTACAAGATTTGGTATTCTCGAGCAGCGCTTTTCAAGTGCCAAAGAGCAACGAAGCCAAACTCTCTCTTACCTTATCCCAGAGACTCCTTTCAGATTCTTTTGGGATGGCTTCTCGCGCAGCTGCTAGAGGACAGTTGCTGGCTGCCAAAAGTAAACTAGAAAGCTTTCAAGACTTGCGCGAAACCTGGGCCTTACAATTGATTCAGCAGTTCTATTCTGCAAGGCATGCCCAGCGATTATTGCAAATATCGCAAGAAAATTTACAACGAAGAGCAGCTTTGGTTACAAATACGAAGCAAAAGCTAAATCGCGGCACAGCTGAGCGTCCGGACCTATTGCAAGCAGAGGCGGCCTATTTAATCAGCAAAGACACCGTGAACATAGCAAAAACGAATTTACAGGCTCAATGGCGTAGCCTTTTGCGCTATGTAGAGCTTCCAGTGGAGTTGGAGCATTATCCCGCCGAAAAAATTCTTCTAGAGCTCGATTCTCCAGAACAAAATGCCGCAGAAGTATGCCAAGCAAAGAGTGGATATGTAAATCCCCGTTTACGGCAGGCGGAGCTTGAAAAGAAATCCGCCGAAGAGGCTAATTTTGCCGCAGCTAACCGGCTTCGTCCGGATCTTAATTTGTTTGGTTCTTTAGAATGGAATGGTATTGAAGTTGGAGCAACTGCAGCGAGAAATGAGTTGTTTCGCAGAGATCATCAGGCTTGGGCCGTAGGGTTGTCGTTAGAGGTTCCACTGGGAAACTTTCAACGGAACTCGGATTTAGAAATGGCCCGAGCTCAGCTCTTAGCTGTAGAGGGAAAATTGGATTCAGAGCAGGATGCAGCCTATCTTCGTTTTCGAAAAGTCTGCGCGGATTGGGCGAGGGAAAAGGAAGCATTAGCAGATGCTGAAAGTGCCTACTTGAAACAGAAACAACGCTTGAGTCTAGAGGAGAGGCGATTTCAACTAGGACGGGTTAATCTTTTTCAGCTGATTCAGGCAGGGGATGATTTGTCGGCAGTGGAGACCACTAAATCTCAATTGGCCACACAATTTCGCTGGACCAGTTGGAATATCATACGAGAAAGTCCACGTTTGGCAGACTATTTGAAACGTTGGGAAAGTGGCTATGTCGAAAATAATTGAATTTTTTGTTCGTAATCGGCTTTTTGCCGACATGCTAGGCATCGTAATCGTCGTGATGGGATTGTACTCTTTATTGACGATCCGACGAGACGCTTTTCCCAACGTGAATTTCGATATCATCACAGTTTCCACGCTATATCCCGGAGCTTCAGCGGAAGAAATTGAAAAATTAGTTACGAATCCTATTGAGCAGGACTTAGCCGAAGTAGATGGGATCAAAAAAGTGCAGTCTATTAGTGTGGAGGGGCGTAGCCAAATTGTGGTGCAGCTAGACCCCGATCAAACCACTGAATCCGAAGGTAAAGAAGATATAAAGTCAGTGATCGATCGGATCACCTTTCCCAAAGAGGCTGAAGATCCCTTAGTAACTGCCTTAGAAACAAAACAACAACCTATTATTCAGGTCGCGCTTTCCAGTGCCATTCCGGAAATCGAATTGCGAGAAGTAGCTAAAAAACTGGAACGCAAACTTGAGGCAATTCCTGGTGTGGCCAGAGTGGCCTACAACGGAGTGCGCGATTTAGAGATTCGCGTGGAGGTCGATCCTAAAAAGCTCATCGCTAAATCTGTATCCCTGGACGAAATCGTGCAGGCACTGCAGGCGCAAAATAATTCCATCCCTGCGGGCACTTTGGATCCTGATCCCTCGGCAAATATTAAGGCCGAAAAGATCGTGCGTACCATAGGCGAGTTTGAAACTTTGCAAGACGTAGAAAACACAGTGGTTCGCGCCAACGAGATGACTCAGGGAATTCGCGTGGGTGAATTGGCCAAAGTGAGCTTTCAACTAGAAAAGCGCCAGGTCATCAATAAAACCAATGGCGTACCGTCGATGAGTCTGACTGTAATCAAAAAAGAGAAAGCTGATGCGATTCACGTGGTAAACAATGTGCGAAAAGCTGTTGAAGAATTCCGCGCCAGTGGTGGAAACCCTGAATTCGCCGCCACCTTTATCGACGATATTTCTACCTTTATTAGAAATCGCCTTTCCGTACTGTCGAGCAATATGCTTGTAGGAATTCTATTAATATGCATTACGCTTTCGCTTTTTTTGCCTGGTCGGGTGGCTCTAGTTGTGGCCGGTGGGATATTTATTAGCTTTCTTGGCACTATGTTTTTCTTTCAGGTGAATGACTACTCTTTAAATTTGATTTCCCTCTTGGGAATCATCATCGTGAGTGGAATGCTCGTAGATGATGCCATCGTGGTCACAGATAATATTGTGCGCCATCGGGAAATGGGTCTCGATTCCAAAGAGGCCGCAATCCGCGGGGCCACAGAAATTTGGCCGGCGGTAACCGCTTCAGTTTTAACTACGGTCGTGGCCTTTCTTCCGATGATGTTTATGAGCGGAATTTTTGGCAAGTTTGTTAGAGAAATTCCGTTAGGCGTAATCAGTGCGTTGGGATTTAGTTTGGCTGAGTCGATGTTTTTGCTCCCTCAGCATTTTGCCTATTTTGTTCGTTCTATTGATTTCCAAAAAGATCCAAATCCAAAGGGCTTAGCAAAAATTCGTGAACGTTTCTTAGAATATTGGGATCTGAAAATAATCCCGAAATACATGATCGCTGTTCGATTTGTGGTAGAGCGGCGTTATAGAGCGATGGGGGCCATGGTCGGAGTTTTGGTACTGGCTGTGGTGATGAGCCAGATGTTTCTGAAGTTCATCCTTTTCCCGCCGGAGGGAGTGGAAGTATTTTTTATTCGCACAAAGTCCGCGCCAGGCATTACGCTCGAGCAAGCTTCCGAAAAAATACGCCCCATTGAATCTATTGTGGGTGGACTACCGAAAGAGGAGCTAGAAAGTTACGCAACTAGTGTGGGATTGGTCCAGCAAGAACCAGATGATCCCAATACCAAGCGTGGCGCAGAATATTCACAGATTGTGGTTTATCTGACGCCCGAGAATTTAAGAGACCGTACCGCAGAAGAGATCATCGATGATTTGCGGGCCAAAGTGGGTACGCCCGCGGATTATGAGGAAGTTCGTTTTGAACGGGTGAACCCAGGTCCGCCGGTTGGCAAACCGATTAGTTTGGGAGTACAGGGCGCCAGCTATGACGCGATTCTTCCGGCGGTAGCGGCGCTAAAGAAAGAGATTGAGAAGGTAAAAGGCATTCGGGATATTTCCGATTCCTACACTCCTGGCAAGCCGGAAATTCAAATTCGACCGATTGGGAATCTTACGGCTTCGGCGGGCTTATCAGTGGCCCAGGTGGGGAATACGGTAAGGGCAGCCGTAGATGGAATCGTGGCCACTTCCATTCAACGACTCGAGGATGAAGTAGATGTGCGAGTCTTGTTTCAAGAGATTGGCAAGACTCCATCACAAGTGATTGACCAAATTCAAATTCCAAATCGAATAGGCAACTTGGTTCCGTTAAAGGGAGTCGCCAAAATTGAAGAAAAGAATGGAATTTCTATCTACGAACACACCAATAACCAGCGAGAAGTTAAGGTTACGGCAGATATTGATACCGACGTAAATTCTTCTAGTGCAGCGAACGAGCTGATCCGTAAGGAGATTTTGCCAAACTTTTCTAAATCTTTTCCTGACGTGAAGGTGGTCTTTGGGGGCGAAGACGAAGACACACAAGAAAGCATGAAGTCACTTTTTGCGGCATTTACGGTGGCATTTCTCGCGATCTTTTTGATCCTCATCTTTACCTTTGGAAATTTGCTTCAGCCGTTTCTTGTAGCTTTGACTATTCCGATGGGAATCGTAGGCGTGTTGTTTGCTTTGATGCTCAATGGCCAGCCACTATCCTTTATGGCGATGTTGGGTGTGATTGCCTTGGCGGGGGTGATTGTAAACAATGCTATCATTTTGGTGGACTTCGTGAATCAGGAGCGGGCCAAAGGCACGGATAAGATGGAGTCGATCTTTACGGCGGCACGCACTCGCTTGCGTCCAATTTTCCTAACAACAATGACCACCGTGGCGGGACTACTACCTACGGCACATGGGATCGGTGGCTTGGATAAATTTGTGGTGCCCATTGCGATTTCGCTGGGATATGGGCTGATATTTGGGTCATTACTAACAGCCTTCATATTCCCAGCAGCAATCGCAACGTTGGACGATTTTGAAAACTTTCTTACCAGAAAGTTTTCAAAATCAACTAAGAGTTCTTAGCGTCCTTTTTGGCGTAATCAGCCAGAAAGCCCATCAGGTCAGTGGGGAAGGGGAATACAATGGTACTCACTCCCTGCTGTCCACTCACTTCTTTCAATGTCTGCAGATAGCGAAGCGCGATGGTGGTAGTATTTCTACTCATTTCGTCGGCGGCACCCGCCAATTGTTTCGCGGCTTGGAATTCCCCTTCGGCGGCAATTACTTTTGCTCGGCGTTCGCGCTCGGCCTCTGCTTGTCGGGCCATTGCTCGTTGCATTTCCGGAGGCAAGTCGATTTGTTTTACTTCTACGTGTGAAACCTTGATTCCCCACGGCTCGGTCTGCTGATCCAAGATCGCTTGCAGCTTTACGTTTAGAGTTTCACGGGAAGAAAGAAGCTCATCGAGCTCCACTTGACCGAGCACGGAACGCAAGGTGGTTTGGGCCAATTGCGAAGTGGCGAACAGATAGTTCTCAATGGCGACTACGCTTTTTAAGGGATCCGTGACGCGGAAGTAGATTACGGCATTTACTTTCAACGTGACGTTATCTCTCGTGATGATATCTTGCGGAGGCACATCGAAGGTGACGGTCCGCAAATCAATTCTCACCATTTTATCCAAGACGGGGATTAGGATAATTAGTCCTGGCCCTTTGGGCGTTGGTAAGGCGCGACCCAAACGAAAAATCACCGCTCGTTCATATTCATTCAAAATTTTGATCGAACTGGCTAAGAATCCAATGAGGATCAAAAGAAAAATCGATCCTCCCGGTAACAATTGTAACAATTCCATTACGTTCTCCTTTTTACTTTGGCTTTCAAACTTTCCATTTTTTCCACAATCACTTCATCGCCAACAGCAACGGTAGCGTCAGAGGAGAACTCCCAAAGTTCTCCCTCTAACAGCAAATACCCAGACCGAGCGTCGGCGTTTAATTTGTTTACTACGGCTGTTTTTCCTTCTACAGAATTCCAGTCCGTCTTTTTGGTGCGTGCATCCCTGGCTAAAATATAGCCAATGGTGGCTACTACAATTCCAATACCGCCAACCAAAGGAATGAGCAGGCTTAAGGAAATGCGCATATTTGCGGCGCTGGGGTCGATAAAAAATAATCCACCCAAAAATAGCGAGACGACACTGGCTAAAGTGAGCAGACCGTAACTAGTAATATAGGCTTCGGCGATGAGAAAAAAGAATCCCAAGAGAAAAAGGAGAACGCCACCCAAATTGATCGGAATGGTCTGCATACTAATGAATCCAAGTAGTAAACAAAAGATTCCGATTGCGCCGGGAATTAAAGTAGCAAAGCCGGAAGATACTTCAGCATAGAGAGCCAATCCACCCAAGGCAATTAACATCGCGCTGATATTGGGATCGGCAATGAAGTGTAGAACTTTTTGCTTTAAATTCATTGGGACGCTTAGTAAATCTTTCGCTGAAAATCCCGTTGGCAAAATCTGCTCTTTATCATTTAAAGGATTCGGGGTTTTACTGAGGGCGGTGACCAATTCTTCTAAGCTGCCAGCTTGAATTTCAATCACCTTCTTCTTTAATGCCTCTTCTGTCGAATAGGATTGGCTTTTGGTAACAATTTTTTCTGCTTCTTCTTTGGGGCGTCCACGTAACTCAGCCTGCGCGCGGGCCAGCGCTGCCGTATCGTTGGTAACCTTTTCGCCCATGTCACCTTTCACATCTTGACCACCACTAGCCACTGGATGGGCAGCGCCAATATTAGCTCCCGGGGCCATCGCCGCCACATGAGAGGAAAGGGCAATCAAGGCTCCGGCGCTAGTGGCACTGGCTCCGCCTGGCGCTACATAAACCACCACGGGCACTTTCGATTGCGAGATTTTTTGGATCATATCGCGGGTGCTGGAAAGTAAACCACCGGGAGTGTTCAACTGAAGCACCAGCGCGCGCCCCGTTTGCGCCTTATCTACGGCTTCCATAAAGTACGAAGCACTGCCGGGATTAATGCTTCCGGTAATTTCGATGAAGTAGACGGAGTTTGCCCAGCAAATTACAGTTAGAAGAAGCGAGACAATCATAATACTCCCAAAGATTTCATGACTCGTTGAAGATCATCCCAAGCTTGTTTTTTTAAATTGGGCGATTGCAGAAGATCACGCGGATGGTAGGTGCAGTAAACCTCTTTGCCCAGGAATGAAAAAGTTTGGCCTCGGAGGGTCGTCAGTGGCGCTTCGGAATTCGCGGCTATTTTACTGGCCCACGTGCCCATCGCTACGATCACCTTGGCCTGCAGAAAAGAAAACTCATTTTTTAAGTGATTCACACAGGCCATGGCGAGTTCATCCGCTGGGCCTGGCAGTTGCGAACTGCGGCACTTAAATACGTTGGTGAAATACATCTCGGCCGGCTTCATTTTCATGGCCACGATCATTTTATTTAGCAACTCACCCTCGGCGTCGGAAAAGATCTCGCCCTTTTTGTCATCTGTTGTGGAGGGAAAATCGCCGAGGAAAATAATTGGCGAAGTAAATTCGCCGCGACCAAAAACCGAATGTGCGCGATTCAGGTGTAAGTCGCAGTCTTTGCAAAGACGTACTTGCTCTTTCAACTCTCGCCAAGTTCCCGCGAAACTAGGCTGATCAGTAGTAGCAGGGATATTGCCCGTCGCCGTTTTTTTCTCCTCTAGCCAGGAAAAATTCCAGAGCTCGCCGTAGAGGATTTCTACGGTATCCGCCAAGGCTTTGACGTCGGTGGTTTGCATGATCGAAATCTATGGCCGTTCCCGCTAGGAATCAAGCGGAACCGGTAGTGGGAAATTGACGCTAAATTTCGCTTCCGTGTGTAAACCCGACCAAAAGATACCAATGAAATTCCCTTAAGAGTTCCGCGCACTTTCCGAAGAGTATACATAGCCCAAACGCGTCAAGGAGGATGAAGGCCATGGACAAAAAATTTGATGAACAGCACGAAGAGGAAATCGAACAAGAGATGGAAAACTTTGTGCCCTACCAAAATCCCACTGCCAGTATCGAAGAAGCAATTCGCTCCATCGAAGGTTGCCCAGTTTGTGGATGCAAGTTGCACTTCACGAATTTTACAGATTTCGCCCGCTTAGTTTCGCATGAAGTTGTGCGATGTGAAGAGTGTGGCTATCGCGCGAAAAAAGACATGAGTTCTTTGCAATAATATCTTGCTAGAAGGATTTTCGCTGCTTGCGCTGAAATTCCACGGCGAAGCGGTGGGCCTCATCCCGAATCCTCTGCAACAAATGACACACATGTGAATCCGGCGCTAACACGATCGGATTCAGCCGTCCGGGCTTAAACACTCGCTCAAAAATCTTTTCCACCTCACGCCCTTCTTGTTGAACCTTTTGGATCTCTTCATCGTCTAACGAACGGGCCTTGGCGAGCGAAACTAAATCCACACCAGTTATGTTCAATTCAGTCATCACTTGTACGGCCATCGCTAATTGACCCTTACCACCATCGATGATTAACAGATCGGGTGGGTCCTCGGGATTCTGGGCATTATCGAGAGTTTTTAATAAGCGACGTTCAATCACTTCTTTCATCGCGGCAAAATCATTTTGTGTTTGCGTGGAGCGAATCTTGTAGTGGCGATAGAGCGACTTATCGGGTTTCCCCTCGATAAAGGTCACCCGTGAGGCCACAATTCCAGTGTCACCCAAGTTGGAAATATCAAAGCACTCCATGCGGCGGGGATAATTATCCAGTTTCAGTTTCATTTTTAGCTCGGCCAGCACGCGGTAAATGCTGCCCTTTTCCCGCTGCCGTTCGTCGAAGGCATTTTCCGCATTTTTTTCCGCGAGCACAAGAATCTCGTGTTTGGCGCCTTTTTGCGGGATCACGAATTCAATATTCGAACCTAGGCTGAATAGAGATTCCTGTAAAAGCTTTTGCTCCGCCAGTTCGAAGGGCAGCACAATTTCTTCTGGTAAGGTTTTCGCTTCGGCACCGGGAAAGGCAAAATTTCCCGTCTCAAACTTTTCTTCTTCGCGCTCTTCGGCCAGATAGAACTGAGCGAGAAACTGCAGCAGCACCTCTTCGTCGCTTTTGCCCTCGATGCCGTCAAAATGAAAGGTAGTGGAGTCGACCAAATTCCCCAAGCGAACAAACAATACAGCAATGGTGGCACTATCAGGCTTGCGGTACCATCCAATTACATCGCGATCCACGCCTTCACGGGCACCGCGTTCGATCACCGCGCCGGAATTTTTCTTTCGCTGAATGGTTTCTTCCAAATAATGAATCTGATCTCGCACTTTGGCCGCTTGCTCAAATTCGGTGGCTTCCGCTAGACGGTCCATTTCCAGCTGGAGTTGGTCCATGGCCTCTTTGCCGTGACCAGCCAGCACCTGCAGGGCGCGGGCTACGTCTTTCTGATAGTCTTCCGCGGTGATCATACCCGTGCAGGGAGCAGAGCAGGTGCCAATCTGGTAGTTTATGCAGGGGCGCGAGCGGTTGGCGAACTCGCTGTCGGAGCAATCGCGCAGGCGAAAAATTTTGGTTAAGGTGCGAACGGCTGAGCGTAAGGCTTGGGATGAGGCAAATGGGCCGTACAATTTGGTTTTGGGCAGCTTTTTCGGTCGACGGGCATAGATTAACTTAGGAAAGGTGTGCCCTTCATCCACAACTACGTAGGGATAGGAGCGATCGTCTTTGAGTAAAATATTATAACGCGGCTTTAATTTCTTAATTAGGATGGACTCTAAAACCAAAGCTTCGGCTTCGGTTTGCGTGAGAATCACATCAAAATCATGCACTTTGCTCACTAAGGTGCGGGTCTTCGTATCGTCGATATTTTTCTGAAAATAGGAGCGCACTCGATAGGTGAGGCTCTTCGCCTTGCCGACGTAAAGAATCTTGCCCGTGCCATCGAGCATTCGGTAAACGCCTGGGCCATCAGCCGCGTGCCGAGCTTTTTCCTGAAGTTGGAGGATTCGTTGATCTTTGGCGCTCATCAGTTTAGGTGCAGTGTATGCAAAAAAAGGGAAGTAGTGGAAAAAAATGCGTTAATGCGCCGCACGAGCGAGCATTCCTCGCTGGTAATATCGCCCTGCTGTATACTACACCTACTCTAGAGGTACCGAATGGCCGTTGGTCAAGAAATTGTTTGTCTTTGTAGTTCGTGCAAAATGGAACTGCGCCATGTGATTGTGGCGCACAAATCTGGCAACTCAGGTCCGGTGGCGAAAGTTCGCTGCAATACTTGTGGAAAAATTCACGCGTATCGATCCACGCCGCAGGAAAAAACTGGCGGAGTGATTCAGGCGAAACGTGAAGTGAAGCCCAGAGAAAAAACGGTGGTGATTCCCATTGAAGTGGAATGGCGCGAGCAATTAAAATCGCGCGAAGGTTCACCATCATTGCCCTACACGCCCAGCAAAGATTTTAAGGTTGGCGATGTGATTGATCATCCCACTTTCGGCTGTGGAGTAGTGAAATCGTTAAAGGACGGAAATAAATTCGAAGCTCTCTTCCAGCGAGATGTGAAGATTTTGATGCATCGATTGAAAGCAGACTAGGAGAAAAAAATGGAAAATTCAGTTTCATATCCTACTTATACTGTTCCGAAACATATTTTGGATCGTTTTCCCGTGGCCTCGCGATCCATTTGGGCCAATGCGCAGGAGAAGGACTGGAATAACTGGATTTGGCAGCAGCAGCAACGCGTGCGCAACTTAGAGATGTTGGAAAAGGTAATCAAGGTTACCGACGACGAACGCCGCGCCTATGACGGATCGGTGGAGATGTTCAATATGAGCATTACTCCTTACTACGCTTCGTTGATGGATCCCGAAGATCCGAATTGTCCGATTCGTTTGCAGGCGGTTCCGAAGGGCGGAGAGCTAAAAATTAAT
>CAYZLH010000032.1:0-13206 GCA_964478795.1 uncultured Bdellovibrionales bacterium
TTGGGTGGTCACCAAATTGGTCGTGGTACCAAGTTGAATGGTGTAACGCAAGTGTTCTCGCAAGGATCAATTACGCAAACCGATAAAGCCACTGACGTTGCCATCTCCGGCGATGGATTCTTCGTGGTGGATGGTCCAGAAGGAAGAGGTTACACCCGAAACGGTGCCTTCAACTTCAATAAAGATGGCGAGTTGGTGAACGTGGATGGTCACATCGTAAAAGGCTTCCGAGCTGATGAAGATGGAAAAATCACCACGAAGTTGGATTCTATTAAATTAGAACGATCCATCATTGACGCCAAGAGAACCGAAAAAGTCGATATGGCTATGAACCTCGATATTCGTGGGAACGTAATCGAAGGTGGGTTCAATATCGAAAATCCCGAAAAGTCTTCTAACTATAATACCGGTGTAACCGTTTACGATTCCGCTGGTAACGCGCACGCCTTAACGATGTACTTCACGAAGACTGGCGACAACCAGTGGGCCTGGAACGCCGTAGCTAAAGGTGAAGAAATCGTTGGTGGAGAAAAAGGAAAAGGCGTGGTGGGTGCCAGTGGAACCTTGGAATTTACCATCGATGGAAAATTGCAAAATCAAACCATTGGATCTAACTCCTTTAGCTTCACCAAGGGAGCTCAACCGGATCAACAGATCAAGTTTGAGTTCGGCGATGATATCTTGGCTGGTGGAACGGGTCTAAAAGGTTCTACTCAATACGGATCCAATAGTGATATCTACAAACATACTCAGGATGGTTATACGGCGGGCACCTTAGCGGGTCTCTCCTTTAACGACGACGGTGTGTTGGCGGCGTTCTATACCAACGGAACTACCCAAAACATCGCCCAGATCGCCGTTGCAAAATTTGAGAACAACGAAGGTCTCTTCAAGGCGGGTAACAACTCCTTTAAGGAATCGCGTAACTCGGGTGCTGCGAACATCGGTCAACCGAAAAACGGTGGACGCGGTTCCGTGTTTGCGAAATCGGTGGAGTCTTCGACCACAGATATCGCCTCTGAATTCGTGAACCTAATTCAAATGCAACGAGCCTTCCAAGCAAACGCTAGAACCTTGAGCTCTTCCGACGAGTTGATGCAAGAAGTTCTCAACATGAAGCGTGGCTAAGGTTAGAGTTTCCTAGTTTGAAAATCCTGGTGGAGAAGGTGTTAAGCCTTCTCCACCACCCTAGTTTTTTTCTATCTTTTCCATGCGCCTTTTGGGTGAGGGGGGTATTTTGACGGTTTTTTACCGATTGAATTCTCCTATTTTTCCCTTCTCTGCCAAAGAGTTGACGGCGGGAATGTTTTGCTTTGACGCAGTCTATACTTTCTTCCTACTAAACTGTTTTACCTCGCCATTCATCCACCAAAAATCGGTAGGGAATTCAACACCCTACATTTTCACACTGTAACCAGCGGGTCCTTCACGCTCGATTTTGAACTGGCATCTGCTTTGCAATTCCTTCTGTGGGCTCATACGGGAATCTCAAGGAGGAGTGGCCAGTGGCAGACCCAGCAAAAAAGCCAGAAGCAGAATCAGCATCCAGCGGCGATACAGGCGGCGGATCCAATAAACTAATCCTCGGTGTTCTCGGATTGAACATCGTAGTGATTCTAGCGGTGGTTGTGGTTTTATTCCTCGGCCAGAAGAAACAAGCGAAACAAGAAACTTTGGGCCAGGTGGAAGCCGGCGCTGCCGCTGATCATGGCGGTGGTAGCGGACATAGTGGAGCAGCACCAGCGGCAGAACCAGGTGCGCCAGTAGCGCGATTTTTCTCGGTAGGTGATTTTACGGCGAATTTAGCCGGTCCCGCTTCGGCAAGTTACGTAAAAGTAACGGTAAACTTTGAAATCAGCGGCGACGCTGACGAAGAGGAAATGAAGCAGCGTAAGCCGCAGTTTCGCGACAAAATCATTTCCTTGTTGAATTCGAAAAAACCATCGGACTTACAGTCTTCGGAAGGTAGAAACTACCTGAAAGAAGAAATTAAGACGGTGGCCAATACGTTTGTAAAAAAAGGAAAAGTAGAAGGAGTCTACTTTTCTGCCTTTGTAGTGAACTAGAAAGTAGAGAGGAAAGCTGAATGAATCAGGTTTTATCTCAGAGTGAAGTAGACGCACTCTTAAATGCAGTGATGGATCCCACCGCAGCCACAGACTCTGGCGGAGATTCTGGTGGAGTTGATAAAGCACCCTCGCCCATCAACGTGATGCCCTATGATTTGGGAAACCAGGATCGGGTAATCCGTGGACGAATGATGACTCTCGATATTATTTACGAGAGATTCATTCGTTTGTTTCGCGTAAGTCTTTCCACGGCCCTAAGAAAGATCGCCTCATTGAGTATTATCTCAACCGACTTATTAAAATTCGGTGAATTTCTCAATACCTTGCCAATTCCTTCCTGTATGGGCGTAATGCGCTTCGACACCTTGCGTGGATCTGGAATGATCGTGATCGAATCGAAATTGGTGTATGCCCTGGTGGATGGCTTTTTTGGTGGCTCCGACCGTCCCTATACCAAGAGTGAAGGAAAAGAGTTTACGCGCATTGAACTTTCCGTCATCGGCAAGGTAATTGATCTCGCGTTGAAAGATTTGGATGAAGCCTGGGCTCCCGTGCACAAAACGGATATTTCTTTTGTTCGTATCGAGGTAAATCCCCAGTTCGTGGGATTGGTGCCCCCCTCTGACGTGGTAATTTCTACTACCTTCGAAGTGGAGCTGGAACACGCATCGGGAACCATTGCCGTAGTGGTGCCTTATCAAACTTTGGAACCCATCAAAGAGAAATTGAATGCGGGATTCCAACCAGAAGGTGACCGCTTTGAAAAGGTCTGGACCGTGCAACTCCGTCAGCACCTTTCTGACACTGCGCTCAATTGTCGAGTGAATTTGGGTGAGACCAACTTGACGGTGGGCGACTTGGTAAACTTAAACATCGGAGATGTGATTCCGCTCACGCAAGATGCTGACGGGGAATTGAATTTCTGCGTGGAAAACACACCAAAATTTAAATGTCGGTTTGGTGTGTCGCGGGGTAATCGCGCGATTCAAGTGACCAGACCGATTGAAAGCTAATTTTTAGGGGGAAGCATGGAAGCACAAGTAAATCCTGGAACACAGGAAGTAAAAAAAGCGAAAGCCGGTGAGGGAGATGAAATCCATAATCTAGATTTTATCCTCGATATTCCACTCAAAGTGAGTGTGGAGTTGGGGAGAACAAAGATTATGGTGAGAGATCTTCTTCAGCTTGGCCAGGGTTCTGTAGTGGAACTCGCCAAATTCGCTGGCGAGCCTCTGGAGCTTTTGGTGAACGAAAAGTTGATCGCTCGCGGTGAAGTGGTGGTAGTCAACGAAAAGTTCGGCCTACGCTTAACTGATATTATTTCGCCAGTAGAAAGAATTGAGCAGCTAAAATAGTTGGATCGAATTTACGCATAGGATTTGCGTAGAACCTTTGTTTTCATTGGGGATAGAACATGAAGTTCGCAAATAAGGCTAGACTGAAAGAACAAGTGATCGATTTCGTGGCTAAGGGGATTCTGATCCTCTTTTCGGGATTGGTTTGTTTGTGGATGATTTCTGGGGCGAGAGCGGGAAGCGCCGACATCGTAAATATTCAAGCCAAACAAGCTGAAGGCACCTACGATATTGAATTTCTCTTTTCCAAAAATCTACAAAAGGATGATGTACAGGTAGAGTTTCAACGAAACTTTATCCAGGTTTCGTTTCGCGGAGTCAGTGCTTACCCCGCGCGAACAGAAAAATTAGATCATCCATCGACGGACAAAGTGTTCACCTATCAGTACCAGCCAGATCTAGCGCGCGCGCGAATCCTACTGAAAACTTCAGCAGCCAAGTTGCAAAGCTCGGCAACCTGGAGCGTTGAAGGAAAAAGCGTGCGAGTTTCGCTAAAATCGGATGGAACGGTGACGAAGGCGATTAAAGATGAGATCAAAACGACCGCAAGTTCCACCGCGCCAGCGAATTCTGCTGCCGCGGTAAACAATGCGAAATCCAAGTCTGGGAATGTGGAAGATCCGGAAGAAAAGAAAATCCGGGATGCTCTCTTATCGGGAACAACAAATCTTTCCGAAGAAAAGAAAACCTCGATTGCCGAGTCTACAGAAAATCTTCCCATTTTTGTAAAAAATGAAGAAAAGGCAAAACAGGCGGTAGAGTCGAAAGACACACCCGCGGCTAAAGTATTCGCCTCCCTCTTACTCGTTGTGGGCCTGATCGCTGCTGGTGCCTTGGCGTTCCGTAAGTTTGTGTTGGGCAAGCATTCTCCTTTCCAGAAGCAGACCCGAATGATTCAGGTGGTTTCTTCGCAAGCCATGGGACCGAAACGCAGTATCGCTTTAGTAAAGGTATTGGATCAGCACTTAGTAGTGGGCATGAGTGGCGATAGCATGAATCTCCTTGTGAATTTGGGCAATAATGTGAACCTCGATAGCTTCACCGACGATATTGGCCCCGGAATTTCGTTCAGCGATACACTTACCTCCGCTGTAAAAACCGATGCCTTTGATCGCGAAGAGGCGCGCTTGCAGAAGACTACGAATTTAGGTTTCCGCGCCACGCTCAAGAAGCGTCTAGAAGGATTAAAGCCCCTATGAAGAAATTTTTGGGAAAAGGAATCACAATCGTTTTTTCGCTGACCTTGGTTAGCCTACTTTTCCCAATTTTCGCTCAAGCAGCGGGCACAAGCTCCGGTATTGGAATTCCCAGCATCAGTATATCGATGGGCCAAGGAAAGAATCCCACCGAAACTGTGGCCGCCTTAAGAATTCTCATCCTTTTTACCGTTCTTTCTTTAGCGCCAGCACTTTTGATTATGATGACTTCGTTTACGAGGATCGTGGTGGTACTCTCCTTTCTACGTCAGGCTTTGTCCACGCAGAACATGCCACCCAACCAGTTGATCATTGGGCTTTCACTGTTTTTGACGTTTTTTGTGATGGCACCGGTATGGCAAGAAATCAATACGCGTTCCCTTGGTCCATATATGGAAGAAAAGATTGATCAAAGCACGGCGATCGCCCGCGCGGAATCTCCACTGCGCGAATTTATGTTCAAGCAAACTCGGGAAAAGGATCTTTCGCTCTTTATTGAGATGGGCCGAGTAAAAAACGTAAAAACTCGTAAAGATGTACCTACTTGGGTTTTGATCCCCGCTTTTATGGTGAGCGAATTGAAAACGGCTTTCCAGATTGGCTTCATGCTCTACTTGCCATTCTTGATTATCGATATGGTGGTGGCGAGCGTGCTCATGGCGATGGGGATGATGATGTTGCCTCCGGTGGTGATTTCGTTGCCGTTCAAACTTCTATTGTTTGTGTTGGTGGATGGTTGGGATCTGGTGATCGGTAGCTTGGTAAAATCCTTTGGCTAGGAATTGAGGGGCGAGTATGACTGAAGACGTTGTAATTAGTTTGGGCCGAGACGCCATTTGGACGACGGTACTCATCGCTTCACCACTCTTAATTTCAGCGCTGGTAGTGGGTTTGATCGTTAGTATCTTGCAAGCAGTTACACAGATCAACGAGGCCACGCTGACCTTCATTCCCAAAATGTTAACGATCGTAATCGTTATGGTGATCTTGGCACCTTGGATGACACAAATGATCACCTCCTACACTACGGAATTATTTACCTCTTTGCCAAACTACGTGAGGTAATGTGCCAAGCTTCAATGAGCTAGAGATATTGCAATTTTTCGCCTCTCTAGTTCGAGTGAGCGCCATGTTTTTGTTGCTCCCCATTTTCGGCGATAATACTGTTCCGGCCATCGTGCGGGTGTTTCTCGCATTCACCATCAATCTTATCGTGTATCCCGTGGCCACGGCCGGTGGCGTGCCTTCGCTCACCAGCGCGATGGATTCGGAGATCGGTTTGGCTGTATTGGTGTTGAAAGAGAGTATGGTGGGAATTGTGATCGGTTTCACCGCCAAGATCTTTTTTGACGGATTAAATTTCGCTTTTGGTCATTTGGGCAATCAAATGGGATTCAACATGGCTACCGTTTACGACACCCAATCGGAATCCAGCGTACCGGTCGTATCGCAATTGATCATGATTTTGGCGATGCTAATATTTTTAGGACTCGATGGTCATCATCTGTTTCTGCAGGCCCTAGTACAAAGCTATCGAGTGGTACCAATTGGCGAGTTCGTACTGACCAAAGCAGTGGCGCTGCATATTATCGAGACTTCGAGTCAGGTCTTTTGGATTGCGGCCAAACTTTCGGCCCCCATGGCTCTAATGATCTTTTTGATCAACTGTGCCTTCGGAATCGTGGCTAAAGCCGTGCCCCAGATCAACGTTTTGGTAGTTAGCTTTACCGTGAACATTCTTGCCGGCTTTCTAATTATTGCCGTAACTCTGCCGGTATTTGGCAGTAGCGTAAATGAAGTGTTTGAGTTGATGATCCAACGAGTGGTTCATTTATTTTCTGTGATGGCGTGAAGGGAGACTGATGTATGGCAGATAAGCAGCAGTCTGAATCCGAAGACGACAAAACAGAAGAACCCAGTGCTCAACGTCTTGAAGACTTTCGCGAAGAAGGTCAGGTCGCTCAGTCGAAAGAGTTAACTTCCCTCATTGTGTTGTTGGCAACAATGGCCGTGATGTGGGGGATGGGTCCAAGTTTGGGAGGCGACTTTTTGAATTTCATGCGCAGAATTTTTGTGGAGTCGGCGCAAACGGAGCTGTCTTCAGAGCGCGCTCATCAACTATTAATACTCTGTCTGAAGCAGGCAGCCCATATTGTGTTGCCCATTGCCGCCGCCGGTTTTATCGCCGGAATTTTGGGTTCCATCGTGCAATTCGGTTTCCTGTTTACCTGGACGCCCTTAGAACCTCAAGCAGATCGAATTAATCCGCTGTCGGGTGTCAAAAGAATTTTTTCACTACCTTCGCTGATGGAGGGATTAAAGTCGTTCCTAAAGTTGACGGCGGTAATCGCAGTTACCTATATGCTATTGGAATCCGAAATCGTGGGCTCACCGGCCATGCTGGATATGGATTCCTCCCAGTTCGTGGCCTACATGGGATCGTCGGCCTTTCGACTGATTGGTGGCGTCTGCATTGGCCTATTCATTGTGGCCGCTATGGATTTTTCTTATCAGAAATTCCGCTTCTGGAAGAGCTTGATGATGACCAAGCAGGAAGTGAAGCAAGAACAGAAACAAAAAGAAGGGGATCCCTTACTCAAGGCCCGTATCCGTAGCCTGCAGCGGGAAGCCGCTCGGAAGCGCATGATGCAAGAGGTACCGAAAGCTGACGTTATTGTCACAAACCCGACGCACATCGCGGTGGCTTTACGTTACGATGGCGAAAAAATGGCGGCTCCTAAGGTGGTGGCAAAGGGTGCGGATCTCGTAGCTCAGCGAATTAAAGAGGTTGCGCGGAAAAATGGCGTGCCCCTGGTGGAAAACGTGCCGTTGGCCCGAGCCCTGCATAAGTCTGTGAAGATAGGGGGAACTGTACCAAGATCCCTCTTTCAGGCGGTGGCAGAAGTACTCGCTTATGTGTATCGCCTCAAAGGTAAGTATTAAGCGAGTGACCTCCAGGATGGTGGTTTAAGTGAGCGAATCGACAGGAAAATTTAGCTTAGCAAATTACGCGAAGAACGCGGACTTGTTATTAGCCGCCGGTCTCATCGGCATTCTTGTTTTGATGGTGGTGCCGTTGCCACCGTTCGTGATCGACATTTTTTTGACGGGCTCCATTGCGTTGAGCATCGTGCTCCTGCTCACCGCTACCTACGCCAAGAAACCCTTAGACTTTAGCGTATTCCCCTCAGTGCTATTGACGGTCACACTTTTCCGGTTGGCATTGAACGTGGCTTCTACTCGTCTGGTGTTATTACACGGACCAGAACAAGGAACATCCGCTGCCGGAGTGATCATTAAAAGTTTCGGTGAGTTCGTGGTTGGCGGTAGCTATGCCGTCGGCTTAGTGATCTTCGTAATTTTGGTCATCATCAACTTCGTCGTAATTACCAAAGGTGCCGGCCGCGTAGCTGAAGTGGCGGCTCGTTTTACCTTGGACGCTATGCCCGGTAAACAAATGGCGATCGATGCCGACTTAAACGCTGGTGTGATCAATGAGGCCGAAGCCCGTAAACGTCGCTCGAATATTTCACAGGAAGCGGACTTCTACGGAGCCATGGACGGTGCCTCGAAATTCGTGCGCGGTGATGCTATTGCCGGAATTTTGATTGTAGTGGTGAACATCGTTGGCGGAATTATTATCGTCACCATTCAAAAGGGAATGCCGGTCGGTGAGGCCGCCGAAGTGTTTGTGTTGTTGACGGTGGGTGACGGTCTCGTCTCGCAGATTCCCGCCCTGATCATTTCCACTGCAGCAGGTTTGATCGTAACTCGTGCCGGTAGCGGAAATAATCTCACTGACGATTTGGGTCAGCAGCTCACCCACCACCCGAAAGCCATCGGAATTGCCGCCGGTTCCATGGCGGTGGTTGGCTTGATTCCGGGCATTCCCGCCTTGCCGTTCTTTGGTATTGCCGGAGCTCTGGGTTACTGGGCTTGGAAGCTTTCGCAAACTCAGCAAGTCAAAGAACGGGCCGAAGTGGCCGCTGCCAAGGAAAAGACCAAAGAAAGCTCCGAAAAAATCGAGTCGCTGCTACCCATGGATATCCTGGAGTTGGAAGTGGGCTATGGCTTAATCAGTATTGTGGATCCCGAGCAGAATGGCGAATTGCTCACGCGCATTAACCAAATTCGTCGTCAATTTGCACTAGACATGGGCGTGATCATCCCGTCACTGCGCATCCGCGATAATTTGCAGTTGAACCCGGGGCAATACAACTTCCTATTAAAAGGAGTTTCTATTGGTGGTGGTGAATTGATGGTGGATCACCTCATGGCCATGGATCCAGGAAATGTGATTGAAACCATTGCTGGAGTGCCAACTACTGAGCCGGCCTTCGGTCTGCCCGCCATTTGGATTGCGCCCAACAATAAAGATGCGGCCGTGCTAAATGGTTACACCGTTGTGGATTTGTCTACGGTAATGGCCACGCACCTAACCGAAATCTTAAAACGTCACTTGCCAGAATTGTTTGGCCGACAAGAATTGCAGACCTTGCTGGATAACTTTAAAGAACAGTATCCAAAATTGGTGGAAGATTTGGTGCCAAATTTGGTCAACCCAGCGCTTCTCCTCAAGGTGATGCAGAATTTGTTGCGTGAGCAAGTTCCAATCCGTGATTTACGTTCAATCCTAGAGGCCCTCTTGGAAGTGGCGGGGTCAACGAAAGATTCAATTTCCCTTACGGAAGCAGCCCGCGCTGGCTTACATCGCTCCATCACCAATCGCTTGCTTTCTGGTGGAGCTGAATTGCCAATTCTCACGTTGGATCGTCAGATCGAAGAGACTATTGCTGGGTCGATCATCAATACTGAGCGTGGGCAGGAATTGGCCACTGATCCGGAGTTTGTGCGTCGGTTGCTCGGCTCACTCAACCTCGACGTGGCCCGCTCATTGGAGCAAAATTCGCAGGCCATTATTCTCTGCTCGCCCTCGATCCGTTTTCACTTCCGCCGACTGGTGGAAAGATTTATCCCCAGCTTAGTGGTGCTCTCGCATAATGAGATCGCGCCCAACGTAAATTTAAAATCGATTGGAATAGTGAGGTTGGAAGATGCAAGTTAAGAAATTTGAAGCGCCCACCATGCAGGAAGCCTTGAAGGTAATCAAGAAAGAGCTTGGCCCGGAAGCCATCATTCTCTCCACCAAACACATTCGTAGTGGATTTGGTTTGATGAGTAAAGCTTCCGTGGAAGTGACGGCAGCTATCGCCGAAAAGGATCTGAAAAAGAAAATTTTGGCTGAGAAGAATCTTCCGCAAGATGTAAAAGAAAAGATTTGGAACTCGAAGGCGGAAACCCAGTCGGGAATCTACAACAACTACTTTGAGCGGCAATTAAAAAGCTCGGCTAAGGATAAAGTAGAGCTTTCTGCGGCGAAAAAGCGCATTCAGCAGGCAGCCGCCGCAAATTCGCGTCCTGCTCGGAATAATCCTTTTGCCCAGCAACAAAATGCAAGCACGACGTCTACGACAACCGCCACTACCACGCCTACCGCTACGAAAAATACTGACTCTCGCGAGCGTCGTTATATCGATATCGATGAAGAAGAGTTGCAAGAGCGAAACGCTAAAGCGCCTCCGCCCGCGGAAACAAGACCAACTAATAATTCTGGCACCAATTCGAAAGTGGTGAATCTAGAAAAAGACATCGCCCAATTAAAAACGATGATTTCGGAGTTAACAGCCACGGCTCAGGCATCTAGTGCCAGTACCGTATCCCGAGATGAGATGGATTTGGATTTAACGGAAGAAGTTATTCGCGTGATGCATGACTTGGTGGCCAATGGTCTCGAGAAAAAAGTGGCACGTCAGATCATTCGTGAGGCGATGTTTGATCTATCGAATCTTGATCGCCACGATGAGCAGGTGATTTTGGATAAAGTTGCTTACCGCATGGTGGAAGCGATTCAAACCAGGGATCTTTTAGAGGGAGTTGGGGCAAAGGCCGGAAAATCCACCAGTACTGTTGTAGCTTTGGTTGGCCCCACGGGTGTGGGCAAGACTACCACGATCGCCAAAATCGCCAGCTTAGGGATCCTGGAAAAAAGCTTGAGGGTGGGTTTGATCAACTTAGATTCTTATAAGGTGGCTGCTGCCGACCAGTTGGCCACCTATGCGAAGATCATGAACGTGCCTTTTCGCTCCGTTAATAATCGTGAAGAACTGCAGCAGGCCATCTACGATTTCGCGAGCCTCGATTTGGTGTTGATTGATACCACAGGCCGTAGTCAGAAAGACCAAGAGAGTTTGTTGCAGCTTCGCCACATGTTGGCCACCATCGACGGTTGCCAGAGCGTGTTGTTGATCAGCGCTACCACGAAAGATGCTGACCTAAATGAAGTTATTTCGCGCTTCAAGATTTTCTCACCAGTGGGGATGGTGTTCTCCAAGCTCGATGAAACGAGCGTCTATGGCTGCATCTTGAACGCGCAGAAGAAATGTAATTTGCCGCTCTTGTATTTCACCGTGGGGCAACGGGTGCCGGAAGATATTGAAAAGGCCAGTGCTGAGCGAGTAGTGGATTTGATTTTAGACAATTAAAAACGGTTGAGAGTCCATGGAGGGACCAAAATGTTGGAGCTGGGAAAAAAGCCGAATCTAAGAAGTGTGAATCTAGGTCACCGAAGAAAAGGAAATTCCACTCGAGTAATTTCCATCACCAGTGGAAAGGGGGGAGTGGGGAAGTCGAGCGTAGTTGCTAATTTGGCCCTGGCCTGTGCCGCACAGGGGCAAAAAGTATTGCTGCTTGATGGCGATTTTGGTCTGGCCAATCTCGATATCCTCTTTGATCTTCGTACTAGAGGAAGTTTGCATGATGTGCTTCATCACGGGAAAAACCCTGCAGAAATCTTGGCCAAGGTTTCGCCGCTCGTGGATGTATTGCCAGCAGCCTCCGGAATTCACGAAATGACCAAGATGGATCTCGATCAAAAGGCCCGCCTCTTGGAAGTGATGCAAGAGCTAGAATCGAGTTACGATGTAATTTTTATTGATACTGGAGCGGGTATTGGTGATGAGGTGACGTGGTTAAATTCTTCGGCCCACGAAATCGTGGTAGTGGCCACGCCGGAACCCACATCAATAGCCGATGCTTATGCTTTGATTAAAGTTGTTTATCAAAAACACAAAATTAAAGACTTCAAGCTTCTGGTAAACCAAGTGCGATCAGAAGCGGAAGCCCTCCGTGTATATCAACAAATCACTGGTGTTTCCGATAGGTTCCTGAACGTTTCCATTGATTACCTGGGCTCCGTGCTCTGGGATGATTTGTGGACACACGCTATTCGCCAACGCAAACCAATGTATTCTGCGTTCCCGGCTTCAAACTCCGCTAAGAATTTTGAACGATTAGCCGATACGTTAATCAGTTCGCCTGCTACTATGGTTGGTAGTGAGCGACGTCAATTTTTTCAGGCCTTACTGGGCCACGCCTGATTACGGAGGATTAAGGCATGAACAAAGCCGTCGAAAAATACAAAAATCAATCGGAAAAATCTAGTCGGTCTTCTAAGAAAGATGCCAAGAAGCTCGTTGACGGTTTGACCAAAGATGAAATTGTGGTGAAGTACGCTTCGCTCGTGAAGTACCTCGCGCAGAAAATCGCCATTCGCTTGCCCGCTAATATCGAGTTAGATGACTTGATCAGCGCGGGAGTAATTGGTTTGATGGATGCCGTGGATAAATACGACTCTACTCGCGACAATAAGTTTAAAACTTATGCGGAATTCCGAATTCGGGGAGCAATGTTAGACGAACTGCGCTCTCAGGACTGGGTGCCACGCTCCGTGCGTGAGAAGGCTAAACAGCTAGAGCGAGTGTTTGCGCGAATAGAGCAATCTAAAGGACGTCCCGCTACCGACGCAGAAGTCTGCGAAGAACTGAAAATTTCTCCTGAAGAATTCGGCGAACTCTTAAATGAAGTTCGTTCGGTTTCGTTGTTGAACTATGACGATCTAAATAGTCTCACCAAAACTGATAAAAAATCCATGTTGGGTTTAATTGAAAATGGCAAACTCAATAATCCGTTTGCCGAAGTTTCACGGACCAATCTTCAAGGCGTAGTGGAAAAAGCGATTAACGACTTACCGGAAAAACAACGGCTTGTTTTGGCGCTCTATTACTATGAAGACATGAATTTAAAAGAAATCGGCCGTGTGCTGGAAGTTACTGAGTCCCGAGTGAGTCAGCTACACACTCAGGCAATCTTGCGTTTGAAGTCAAAATTAAAGAACAACTTTGATGAGTTTCTGCAGCTGATGGCCTAAAGGAACTCCGCTCCAGGAGGGAGCTTGGAAAGGCAACGACTAAAAGAACAGCTTGGCATCTTGGAAGAGCAACTGGAGTTGCTAGATGCCACTGCATCCAAAAATCGTCAGCCCTACACTATCTCCGCAGTTACAGCCCTACAAGATAGCTTACAAACCGTAAAAACTTCCTTCCACGAACAGGCCGTACTCAAAAGCATTCCCTGTAAGGACTTTCTGCAAAAGATTGTCGGCGTTTTGATTCGCGAAGCTGCCCAACAAGGGAGCGAAATATCCATAGTGAGCGCGGCTTCCGGCAAGATTTCGCTAGAAATGGTGGA
>CAYZLH010000033.1:0-12960 GCA_964478795.1 uncultured Bdellovibrionales bacterium
GAATTCCTTCAGGGCGAAGAGATTGGCAGCATGCTCGGAGTCGTTGAACGTAAACGACGTGGTTTGGAAGATCGGCACCGCTCGCGCGTTCATGGCGCTCTGCGGGGAGTAGCCTGCGTGGAGGCTACGGGTATTAAAACCTAGGGGCCTGGGATCTGACATGGGTTTATTTTAGCCACTGATCGAGATTTTCGCTGACGAAGGCGTCGTCGTTGAGTTCGGGATAGGCGGAAGGAGTCGAGCCTTTGCTCTGTGTCTTCAGCCAATCTCGATATTCTTTCAATTTCCAAGATGGAATTTGCCCGCTAGCCACTCGCATTTCCCAAAACTGATCAAAGTGGCGTTTGTACCGATCAATCGAAGCAGCGTCGTCCCTTACTCGCGTTTCTGTTACTCGTCTACCGGTCCTAACAGATTTTGTTTCGGGAAAAATCGCTTTCACTTCCACTTGCGCAAGCTCTTCGATCCGCGCTAGCGCCTGTTCTTTGGAAATTACTTTGCCGGCCACAGAAGTCGAAGCTCGATCAACCAATCGCGCGAAGTCCGTAGCCACAGACGAACAGTCCTCAGACTCTCCCCAGCCTATGGAAGGAAGCAGCAATCCAGTGATGAATAGTAAGGCGCGCAATTTATTTTCTCCGCAAACTCCCTATCCTATCGGATTAATTGACTTTCTCCTTGATACCTTGGCGCGAATCGTTTCCATGAGAAAAATCAAACAAATATCGTCCCCCTATTTGCTGCCCCGCCCCGTCATAAGCCCCCGATTTTACTGAATTCTTCCCCCTTTCGGGCCTTTCCTTACCTCGCACTTTCGCCTATCTTGAAGGCATGTCGAAAACTCAAAATTTGGCCATCGAACAACTCCAACAAAAGATCCAGCAAAGCGAATTTCCCGGTGGCAAAGACCGTGTAGAAAAACAAAAACAAGCCGGAAAACTGAGTGCCCGCGAACGTCTCGAATTGTTTTTTGACCCTGGAAGTTTTCAAGAGTTAGATCGATTTGCCACGCATCGCTGTGAGCAGTTCGGCATGGAAAACAATCGCCCCCTCGGCGATGGCGTGATCACCGGATTCGGCAAAGTGGATGGACGAATTGTCTACGCTTTTTCCCAGGACTTTACGGTGTTCGGCGGCTCTTTATCGGGTGCCCATGCTGCAAAAATTTGCAAACTCATGGATTTAGCTCTGAAGAATGGCGCTCCGCTTGTTGGCCTCAATGATTCTGGCGGCGCAAGAATTCAAGAGGGCGTGGAAGCGCTGGGCGGCTATGCGGAAATTTTTTGGCGAAACGTGCAAGCTAGTGGCGTGATTCCGCAAATCTCCGTGGTGATGGGCCCCTGTGCTGGTGGCGCCGTGTACTCGCCAGCGATGACTGATTTTATCTATATGGTGGAGAAAACGTCCTTCATGTTTGTCACTGGTCCGGATGTGATCAAAACGGTGACTCACGAGGAGGTAACCAAAGAAGATTTGGGTGGCGCCATTACACATAGTGAAACCAGCGGAGTGGCTAGTTTTGTCGCACCAGATGACGCTTCGGCCCTGCGATCGTTGAAAAAGTTACTGGCCTATTTACCAGCAAATAATTCCGAAATGCCACCCGTGAGAGCCAATGCCGAACCCCGTGATCGCGACACTAAAATTCTTGATATGCTGCCAGACTCTCCGCAAAAGCCCTATGACATGAAGGCCTTAATCGCTGAACTTGCCGATGAAAATTCCTTTTATGAAGTTCAGGCCGGATATGCCCAAAATATTGTTGTAGGTTTTGCGCGAATGGAAGGACATCCGGTTGGCATAGTGGCCAACCAGCCCATGCATCTCGCCGGCTGCCTAAATATCGACGCTTCCAGGAAGGCCGCCCGTTTCGTAAGATTCTGCGATTCCTTTAATATTCCCTTAGTGACTTTGGTAGACGTTCCCGGCTTTTTGCCCGGCACCGAACAAGAGTTTAACGGGATCATCACCCACGGCGCCAAATTGCTGTATGCCTTTTCTGAAGCCACGGTACCGAAAATTACTTTGATCACCAGAAAGGCTTATGGTGGAGCCTACGACGTAATGGCCTCCAAACACATTCGCGCCGATTTTAATTTTGCCTATCCAAATGCGGAAATTGCTGTGATGGGCGCTGAGGGCGCGATCAATATTCTCCATCGCGAAAAAGTGCTGAAAGATCCCAGCTCCGCACCAAAACTCGTGGAAGAGTATCGCGAGGCCTTTGCCAATCCTTACCGTGCGGCCGCATTAGGCTATATCGACGAAGTGATTCATCCCAAAGATACCAGACGAAAACTTTGCGGCGCACTCGAGGCCACAAAAGGGAAACGGGAAATGCGTCCTGTGCGTAAGCATGGAAACATTCCACTTTAGTGCGTAGGGAGATGCGATGAAGAAGTTGCCTTTCAATAAAGTACTAGTGGCCAATCGCGGAGAAATTGCTCTACGAGTAATTCGCGCGGCGAAGGAGCTTGGTCTCGAGACCGTAGCAGTTTACTCAGAGGCCGACCTCACTTCACCCCATGTATTATTTGCCGATCAGGCAGTTTGCATCGGCCCGGCGGAGGCCAAGCATTCCTATTTGGTGGCCGATAAAATTCTCGACGCCTGCAAAAAAACCGGCGCTGATGCCCTGCACCCTGGCTTTGGCTTTCTGTCGGAAAATGCCGACTTCGCGCGAGCCTGCGCCAAAGCTAAAATTACCTTCATCGGACCCACTCCCGACGCCATCGATTTGATGGGAGATAAACTACGCGCCCGCTCTGCAATGAAGGCGGCCGGCGTGCCAACCGTCCCTGGCTCAGAGGGCGCCCTCAAAAACTTGGATGAAGCGAAGTCTTTAGCAAAACAAATTGGCTTTCCGGTAATTCTCAAAGCAGCAGCCGGCGGCGGTGGCAAAGGCATGCGCGTGGCTAATTCAGAAAAGGAACTTGAAAGCTTTTATGAAAGCGTGAAGCGAGAAGCGCAAAATTATTTTAACGATGATTCTGTTTTTCTTGAGCGCTATGCAAAAGATCCACATCACATCGAAGTCCAAATTATCGCTGACCAACATGGAAATGTTTGCCATCTCTTTGAGCGCGAATGTTCCGTGCAGCGCCGTCACCAAAAAGTCGTCGAAGAGGCCCCGTCTCCCTTTCTTGTGGGCCACGATTCCGTTCGGGAAAAGCTTTTCCAGGTTGCTGTCCAGGGCGCCACGCGCATTGGTTACGTAAATGCTGGCACCATGGAATTCGTGATGGATGGCGACCGTAATTTCTATTTCCTAGAAATGAATACGCGCATCCAAGTGGAACATCCCGTTTCAGAAATGATTACGGGGATTGACTTAGTAAAAGAACAAATTCTAGTGGCGGCTGGCGAGCGGTTGAGTTTTCGGCAGGAAGACCTAGTAGCTAGGGGTGCGGCAATCGAATGTCGGCTCTATGCCGAAAATCCGTTCACGTTTTTGCCTAGCCCGGGCCCCGTCAAGGAGTTGGTGTTTCCGGGTGGACCATTTATTCGAGTGGACTCTGCGATGCTCGCCGGTCAAACCATCCCTTTGGAATACGATCCGATGATTGCCAAATTGTGTGCCTGGGGGAGAACCCGCGAAGAAATGCTTCAGCGGATGAGTCGCGCCTTGGCGGAAACCGGTGTGGCTGGCTGCCTAACTAACTTAGCGTTTTTGCGCAAGTGTTTAGCTCATCCGGTGTTTCGATCGGGAGTTTACACCACGGGGTTTATCAAAGAAAATGAGCAGTCCCTCTGCAATACCAAAGAGCTTCCGCCCGGAGTGTCTGATAAAGATTTTGCGAAACTCTTCGCGTTACTTGCGGATCGTGAGCGTGAGGAAGTAGTTGCCACAGACGCATCATCGTGGTGGAAGGTGACCCATGTCCGATAAAAGTTATACTCCTGCTAGCGGTGAAACCTATCAAGTCTTGAGAAAGTCTGGGGCGTTCTCGGTCGAGGTTGCGGGGAAAAAAGTAGATATAGCGATTCAAGCCAAAGCGCATTCACTCGACGCGCAAACGCAACGGGTGATCGTATCTAAGCCCGATGGCAGCCAGCAGATTTTTTGGATCTACGCCAAAGGCAATAAGCGCATTCTTTCGTGGCTGGGCGGCACCATGGAAATTGACTGCGCAGACTTAGCCGAGGGCGCTGGAGCCTCAACGGGTAGTATTAAGCCGCTTAAACTTACGATGCCCGGAAAAGTTTTATCTGTGAAGGTTAAAGAGGGCGAAACGGTTGAAATCGGCCAGGCTCTAGTGATCGTAGAAGCGATGAAAATGGAAAATTTACTCGTGGCCAGTGCGAAAGCCAAAGTTACTAAAATTCACGTTAAAGAAGGCGACCGATTAGAAAGTGGCACTGTATTAATCTCATTTGCCGAGGTCTAAAAATTTCATGAAAAAAGATCTAGCGAAATCTCAAGACCAAACTCCCTCTGGAATTCCATTACCCACGTTTTACTCTGGGAAAGATGCCAACCCGGGTGAATTTCCCTTCATTCGTGGAGTTCACCGCGATATGTATCGTGGAAAATTATGGACAATGCGACAGTACGCTGGATTCGGCACTGCTGAGGAAAGCAATAAAAGATATCGTTACCTCCTCGAGCGTGGCACCACGGGATTAAGCGTGGCCTTTGATTTGCCCACGCAAATGGGATTTGACTCTGACCATCCCATGGCCGCTGGCGAGGTTGGCCGCGTGGGCGTGGCCATTGACTGCATTGAGGATATGCGAACTTTGTTTCGCGACATTGATTTATCCAAAGTCACAACTTCGATGACGATCAATTCAACGGCGGCCATTCTTTTGGCTTTCTATTTAGCCGTAGCGGAAGAACAAGGCGCAGATCTTAAAAAGATTTCCGGCACTATTCAAAACGATCTTTTAAAAGAATATATAGCTCGCGGTACTTATATCTATCCGCCCAAAGCCTCGCTGCGAATCATCACCGACATATTCGCTTTCTGCAAAGACCACGTACCAAAATGGAATCCGATTTCCATCTCCGGGTATCACATTCGGGAAGCGGGATCTACGGCAGCTCAGGAGATTGCCTTCACTCTCGCTAACGGATTTACCTATGTAGATGCCGCCTTAAAGGCAGGCCTATCCATCGATCAATTTGCCCCTAGACTTTCGTTTTTCTTCAATGCGCACAATCACCTACTTGAGGAAGTCGCAAAATTTCGAGTGGCGCGAAAGATTTGGGCGGAAACTCTCCGAGACTATGGCGCGAAAGACCCCAATTCCTTGAAATTACGATTTCATGCCCAAACAGCTGGCTCGATGCTCACGGCCCAACAGCCGAAAAATAATCTCGTCCGAGTGGCAATTCAGGCTCTAGCTGCAGTAATGGGGGGCGCACAGAGCTTACATACCAACGGATTCGATGAAGCCCTCTCTCTACCCACTGAAGAAAGCGCTACACTTGCACTTCGCACTCAGCAATTGATCGCCTATGAGAGTGGCGCCGCCGACGTGGCGGATCCATTGGGCGGCTCCTATGCCATTGAAGCTATCGGTCAGGAGCTAGAGAAGAAGGCCCGAGAGTACCTAGCTGAAATTGAAAAACGCGGCGGGATGATCGCCTGCATTGAAGCTGGATACATTCAACGTGAAATTCAAGAGTCGGCCTATCGGACCCAATTGCTTACCGATCAACAGGTACAGTTGCAAGTTGGAGTAAACTGTTTCGCCGAAGAAAACTCGAGTCCCGTTGACTTACTGAAAATAGACAGCAAAGTGCAATCCCGACAAATTGCTAAGCTGAAAAAGTTTAAAAACCAAAGAAAAGTGGCAGATGTCAAACGTGCCCTGCAAAACTTATCCGCTACCGCGAAATCCCAAGAGAATTTGATGCCCGCCATACTAGCGGCAGCGAAAGCAAATTGCTCCCTAGGGGAAATTGCCGATACCTTGCGCGAGGTATTTGGCAAACATAAGGAAATCCTTACTCTTTAAGACAAAAAATCACGCAAAAACACGATTCTGTATACGAATTTTATTTAACTCTACCGAACAGAATCTATGCAACTCAAACGAAAGCTATTTTTCAGCTTTTTTGCCGTTTCGATCTGCCTCTTGCTGGGCATGTTTTTGAGTTTGACCGAGTTACAAAAGCATTCACAGAAAAATCGAATTCATGACTCTTTTCAGCGAGCTCAGTCGCACTTCCTTGACCTTCGCCTACAGCAATCGCAGACGCTTCGCTTAGCCACATATGTGATCGCCAAGGACCCGAAATGGATGCAAAATTTTTCTAGCACCAACTTTCTTCAAGCAGTTTCCTCCATCTCCACAAGTGCCGAAGCGAAAAATGCTGAGTTGGTAATGTTGACGAAAAAAAATGGAGAGATCATTTTCTCCTCCTTCAGTCCGGAAGAGAATCAACTGTTAATCGATGCTCTACAAATCAAGACTGACCCAAAAGATTTTCTGTTGCTTGGATTAAAACGAGGGATATATAAAATTGCGCTTTCTCAAGTTCAGCAAAGAGATCGAAGCGGATGGGTGGTTGCAGGATTTCCCGTTCGCGCCAATGATATAGATGCCTTGAAGGCTAGCACCGGATTAGACTTTGTCTTTTTTTCGGAATCTGGTCCCACGGTCTTTGTAGAATCCGGCCGGCTCTCCATGGACTCAACTGCCCTTTCACAAATTACCAATGTGGGAGAGGGAGGAGCCCGATTAGAAGTATTAGGCGACTCCTACGAAGCCCGACTATTTTCCCTTTCGGACAGCCCGAATACTTCGGTAGTGGCCCTAATGCCTCTGGCTCCGTTTCAAAAGGAGTTAGTAAGAATATGGCAAGCCTTCTTCCTGGGTACGATCATTCTCTTCGTTCTCTCATATCTTTTGTCTCAACGTCTGTCGAAGTCCATTTCTCGCCCATTTGAAATGCTCCGACAGTCGGTAAAGGAGATCACCTCCTCATTAGGAATTGAATATACCCAATCCATCAATCTTAATGAGTTCCAGCAGATCGCCGAAAACTACCGAAATCTTGCCATGCGCTTACGGCTAGAGCTGAAGCAAAGAATGGAGGCTAATGACGAACTGGAAGCCACAAAATTTGAATTGCTAAAGGCAAACTCTAGGCTCAGTCGTAGGCTCTTTCAAAACGATGTAATGCTTTCCCTGTGGAACGAACAAGAAACCTCGGCCGACACTCGAGAGTTTCTTTCAAAGCTTTTGGAACGTTTGTTATCGGGCCTACCATTCGATTATGGCTGTGTAATTATTCGACCAATGGCTGAGGTTGGCCCCGAGACAATCATCGCAAAAGTAGAGCGTGAAAAACGTAGTGAGACAGACGACGGCTTTGAGCGCAAGGATCGAACTCTTTGGCTGACCGAGTTAGATCCGGATCTAAGAGAATTTTTGCTGAGCCGAAGTCAGGAGTCCAAATCTGGTAAAGTTCTTTCCCTAGAAATTACCAACGGTCGGTTGGGAACTTCTAGTAGAAAAAAGGATATTAGCGTTCTTACGCTCTCCCTAAGGCAAGGCAAAGAGCATTTAGGAAGCCTACATTTGCTCTCTGAAGATTTGAGCCCGCAGGTTAGCGAGAACATGCAAAAATTCTTAATCAACGTAAGTGCCCAAGTGGCTGTGCTTTTACAGAATCGTGCACTCTCGCATGCAAATCGAGTGGATCCCCTTACCCGACTCTATAATCGTGGTTATATGAACGATCGTCTTCGTGAAGAGCTGCTGCGGTCGTCTCGTAACGGCTTGCCATTTACATTTTTGCTCATGGACGTGGACCACTTTAAGAAAATTAACGACGATTTTGGGCACCCAGCGGGCGATGCCACATTGGTGAGCTTAGCCAATCTACTGAAGCGAACTTGCCGTGCCAGCGACGCAATTTGTCGATATGGAGGCGAAGAAATTGCTATCATATTGGTCGACACTCCTCTTTCTGGTGCGAAAGTGTTTGCGGAGAATTTACGTAAATTTGTTGAGGCCGAAAGATTTGTACATGATGGCAAGATAATTTCATTAACGGTAAGCATAGGACTTGCGGAATTTCCAGCCCATGGAAAAAAAGGAGAAGATCTTATCCAACGAGCGGATCAAGCGCTCTACCTGGCCAAGAGCTCGGGCCGTAATGCGGTCAAATCCGCCAGTTAATTATTTGTCGCCAATAAAACGAATGGGGCGCACAGCTGGTTCAAACGGCAACGACACTGACTCTACCCGAGATCCGGCGCGAATAATTTCAGCTACCATGCCCGTGGATTCACCACTGTCGAGCACATGAAGCATAAATCTATTTTCCTCTTGGGTAGACCTTAGCTCGAAAATATTTCCATAGTAATCCATTAATTGCTCGCCCTTTTCACCAACATAAAGACGGAGGTTACCATAGGCGATTTCGTAAAAATTTCCCACCATCTCGCCTTCCTTGCTGTTCTGAATCGCTGAGCGGATTGGGGAAGAAGAGCGAAGATCCGGAAACACAGGGAAATCCGTTAAGGCAACATTGGGCAGTATGGCCATTGCGCTAGCCGAACGCTCAGCGGCCGTGGACAGAAAGTGTTCAAGCACAATATAGGGCAGCAGCGCCACCGGAGGCTGATCCTTGCCACCATCTACCAAGATCGGATACTGAAAATTTCCCGCACCGTTTTGATTCACTAAAATCACCACTCCGATATTTTTTTCAGGAGCAAAACCAATCATCGCCGAAAATCCATCGATATTTCCACCATGGTGAATTACGCGATATTCCCCTATCTTGGAGTTCATCAGTGCTAACCCGTAATCTATCGAAATCGGTCCCGAGCCAAGCTGACTTCTTTTTTGATATAAGTCTTCTAAAGCATCTCGGGAAATGATTCTTTGCGAAGCAAACTCTCCGCCGGCCAGGTGCAAGCCTACCCACTTGGCCATGTCTTTTATTGTTGAATTCATCGAACCAGCGGGGCCAATTTCATCGAGCGCTTTATAGGGAAGTTTTTCCTCTTTAGAATAAGGCAGCGCAACGTTTTCGGCCGCGAACCCTGTTAGGTCAAAAGAAGTACCTTTCATCTGCATGGTATCTAAAAAATTCTCGCGAAGAAAATTCTGCCAAGTTTTTCCACTAACTTGCTCTAATACAATTCCTGCCGTCATAAACATCAAATTATTGTATTGAGTCTTTCCTGAGCGAAAGCCCATGCCTTCACGTTTGTCCATTTCCAAATACTGTAACTTTTGGAATAGTTCTGAGGTTTGAAAGGTGGTTAGATACCAAAGCAAATCGTGCCGAGGTAGCCCTACTTGGTGGCTCAAAATGTCTTCGAGCGTAACCTGTTTGGCGATCTCTGAATTTTCTAATTGAAAATCAGATACGTATCTTTGTACCGGAACCGTAAAATCTAGTTGATTTCGTTCCTGCAACAGGGCTAAGGAAGTGGCCAGAAAGTTTTTGGTCACAGAGCCAATGGCAAATCTAGTTTCAACAGTTACCGGCAATTTTTTTTCGCGATCTCGATAACCATACCCTTTGAAAAAAATGAGCTCTTGCCCCCGCACAACGCCCACGGCGATTCCCGTATTAGGCGCGGGTTGATATTTTTCCACAAACGCATCCATCTTTTTCTCTAGTTCAGGAATATCGTCGTTGGCCAGGGCCAGCGTCTGGGCTAGGAGAAAAAGAATAAACATTGTGGGAAAACTCCTATTTTTTGAAGAGACCAATTTCTTTCAAGCGCTGATTTAGGTATTCGCCCGCTGTGATATTTGAATAACGTTTTTCATTCAGCTTTTCGATGCAACGAGGAAGTGGCGAGAGATCTACCTCCGAGCGAGGATGCACGAAGTAAGGCATAGAAAATCTTTGCTCACGCGAATTGTCGGGATTCACCACGCGGTGGGTGGTGCTCTTCAATAAACCGTTGGTCAAATTTTGTAACATATCGCCAGTGTCGACGATGATTTGCCCCTTCAAGGCGTGAATCGGTAGCCAAGTGCCATCGCGCTTCAGTAACTCTAATCCGCCCGCCGTAGCTTCGCAAAGCAAGGTAATGAAGTTGATATCTTCATGCGCTCCAGCGCGGATACTTTGTGGATCGCGATCTTTGGGAACTTCTGGATAATTGATCACGCGCAAGATCGTATTTCCATCTTTGGCCAAGCTCGGTAAGAAATCGGGACGCTCACCGATGTAAATGGAGCAAGCTTCCAGCAAACGTTCCGAACAGACATCGAGCTGGCGATACAGCTCCTGCATCACCTCTTTAAACTCGGGTATTTCTGTGGGCCAAATGTTGGCAGGATACTCACTGTTCAATTTGTGACTTGGAGTCAGATCTCGACCCACGTGCCAAAATTCTTTTAAGTCCGGAGCTTTGTGGTCTTTAGCGTGTTCTCGGCCAAAACTGGTAAACCCACGTTGCCCTCTGATTTCTAAATTTTCGTATTTCTTTTTCGTCGCTTCGGGAAGATCAAAAAACGCCTTGGCAATTTGATAGGCTTTTTCAATCAGTCGGTAGTCTACGCCGTGATTCTGCAAAGCAAAAAAACCAATGTCTTTCAGTGCATCGCCCATTTTGGCCACAAAGGCCGCTTTGGTGTTAGGCGAGCCCTCTAAATAGTCCTTTAGGTCCACCACTGGAATAGTCTGATTCATAGATTCCCCCTTGCTTTGGGGGTCAAGTAACCGCATCTGGTGCGCACCGTCAAGCAGAAAGGCACCGTTTCCCCTCGGATTCCCGTCCTCTACTGTCGAATACTTCCATTCTCTCAAAATTCCCCTATACTGTGAGTCAAATTTGCCCCAAATGGAGCTAGAAATGGAACTTTTGTATTCCCCTGAAGCTTGGCTTTCGCTTTTGATGCTCACCTCCATGGAAGTGGTATTAGGGGTCGATAATTTAATTTTCATCAGTATTTTGGCGGGACGATTGCCCCTGGACCAGCGAGATAAAGCCCGTCGCTTGGGCCTGGTGGGGGCCTTTGTTACGCGATTGGGACTCCTCGGAGTCATTAGCTGGATTGTCGGCCTTACCGCTCCGATTTTCTCTGTGATGAATCAAGATTTTTCCGGCAAGTCGCTAATCTTGCTCTTTGGCGGTCTCTTTTTGCTCTATAAGGCCACCACAGAAATCCATCACAAGCTAGAAGGAGAAGAAGCTGTCCAAGGTGGACAACGAACTTTCTCCTTTTGGTCCGTGATTGCCCAAATCATGCTCCTCGACTTAGTTTTCTCACTCGACTCTGTGATCACTGCTGTGGGCATGAGCCAACATATCCCAGTGATGGTAGCGGCCAACATTATCGCACTTGGCGTAATGTTATTAACAGGTGCCTTTATTCACAGTTTTATTGAGAAACATCCCACGGTGAAAATGCTGGCATTAAGTTTCTTACTAATGATCGGTTTGGTGCTTATGGGCGAAGGACTAGGCTTTCATATACCGAAAGGGTATGTCTACTTTGCGATGGGATTTAGTATGTTTGTGGAGCTAGTGAATATGCGAATCCGCACCGGTGGGAAACCGGTGAATCTCAAGCCAGGAGCGTCCCGACCTGGTGAGCCTGTATAGAATTCTCGTAAAAGTTCTTAAGGGATATCCCTGCTTATTTAGCGAAAGTTGTATTTAATGTCTCCATGAAGTCATCGCATTTTTGTTTTCTAGTTCCCCTCGTGCGCCAACGCTAGACGTGGAGTTACGTTACGAGAGTCCTTGGATATTTTGGGGCGTAGTGGGCACTGGACTTTGGTGGCTAATCGCAATCTTTGCTTTTCTGTTTCGGAAGAAATTATTTACTCCGAATCAGAATCGCTGGGCTTCCTTTTATCAATAACCATCTGCAAGATTTCTTGATGAGCTTCACAGCCAATAATCCCTAGATCCTCCATCTTTGGCTCTTGATAGGGCATCAACATTCGCTCCTTCACTTCTTTAATTCGCGCATAGGCCGCTTCCACACTCTCGGCGGAGATTCGGCCTTCCCGCAAAAATCGGAAGGCAATGTCCATGGCCTTTCGACCTTTTTCTTCGTGACGATAGAGTAAAATATCACAACTAGCATTGATAGCGAGGGCGATCATATCTTCTTCGCCAAAGTGTTTGGCCACGGCATCCATTTGCATATCATCCGTGATCACCAGACGATTATAGCGAAGGTCTTTTCGTAACTTTTGCGCAATTGTGCTGAAGGAAAGTGTGGCCGGATACACAGGATCTAAAGCTTCATTTAGAATGTGCGCCGTCATTATCATATCGACCTTGCTCTTCATGGCACGCACGAATGGCTTGAGCTCGCGCTCCATTAACTTCTCCCAGCTCACATTCATTTTGGGTAGATCATAGTGGGAGTCCACAGTGGTGTCGCCGTGACCGGGAAAATGTTTTGCACAAGCAATCACTCCGTTGGCCACAAATCCGCGCACCATGGCACTCGACATTTTTGAAACTATTTCATCGTCCATTCCGAAGGATCGGCGACCAATCACCGGATTGCTTGGACGAGTGTGAATATCACAGAGTGGGTGATAGTCCACGTTTACTCCCACGGCCTTCAGCTCTTTGGCCATTACTTCGGCCACGAGAAAAGCTAAACGAGGCGAGCCCACTTCGCCAATCTCCACTGGTTCAGGAAAATGCGTGAAGGGTTTACGAAACCGTTGTACCCGTCCGCCTTCGTGGTCTACGGAAATAAAAAGTGGCAAATGATTCTCACGACTCTTCGTATTTTGGATCTCAGAACTCATTTCGGCAACTAAGGCCGGAGTTTCGTAGTTCTGGGCAAAATAGATTATTCCGCCAGGTTGATAGTCGGCCAAAAATTCCTGGCTTGCCGAGGAAAGCTCTGTGCCGGGTACGCCGACCACAAACATCTGGGCCAACTTTTGTTCGAGTTCTGATCGTTTCGCCATGATAAATCACTCCCTTGATCTACCCCTATTCTACCGATTTTAGCGAAATTGAGTAGTTGCCATTTGGGAGTTTGACATTTGCAACGCCG
>CAYZLH010000034.1:0-12636 GCA_964478795.1 uncultured Bdellovibrionales bacterium
AATAGCCTCCAATACTTCATAGGTCTCTTCGAGCAAGAATTTTCTAAGGCTTTCATGAGTCTGGGCGCGATCCCAGGGGCAGCCGCCGGGATCGCGTAGGCGATTCACGACCGAGATAGCCTTAGCTAGGGGAGATTTGTCCATTTTTCATTTCCATGTGAACCGTACGTGTGGGAAAGGCAACCCCAATTTTCTTATTTTGCAGCTCGGTGAGCACGTCTAAGAAAAAGTGGTGTTGCTGTAAAAAATACTCATCGGCATCTTTCCCTTTGACCCAATAACAAATTTCAAACTCTAAAGCGGAGTCGCCAAGATTTATCAGATTGGCGCGCTCCATGCGTAGGCCGTTTTTCTCTAAACACTTTCGAAAAAGCTCAGGGAGCTTTCGTAGCTCTTCCACTGGAGTATGGTATTCAACACCAATTTTTACCACTACTCGCCGCTCAGGCATTCGTTGGTAATTACGGATGCGGCTCTTTAGGAGTTCGGAGTTAGAAAAAATCAACTGCTCGCCAGTGGCGCTTTTCAGTCGAGTAGTCTTTAAGCCAATATATTCCACCACACCTGCATCTTGATCCACTTTGATTGGATCGCCGATTACAAAGGGTTTGTCTAAAACAATGGAGAGGGATGCGAATAAATCGCCGAGAATGTTTTGCACTGCTAAGGCAATGGCAATCCCGCCAACGCCAAGGCCAGCCACGAAGGGTCCGACTTTGATATTCCAATTGTCGAGAATAAGAATACCTACCAGTGACCAAACCAAAATTTTACCAAAAAACACCATGGCCTTTACGGTGGTTGCTTTTCCCGCATCTACCGCGAAAGTTTTTTCGGCATAGGTATTACCAAAAAATTGAATGGCTCGGGTGGCCCAGGCACCAAATTGGATAAAGAGCACAAGGAAGAATGCATATTTGGAAAAAGCATGCCACTTTTCATGGAGGGTGAGTCCATGAGAGCTAAAGTGGATGGCCATTATTAAGACGAACGGCAAGTGAGTATTTTCGAGCAGATCTAGTAAAACATCGTCCCACAAAGTAGCGGTCCGACTTGCCGACACTTTCAATCGACGGATCAATATAGCTCGGACAATTCCAACGACCGTTAATATCGCAAAAAATATTGCAGCAGAGAGGCACCAACGCTCCCAGCTATTATTTAGAAAGTCTTGGCGAAGAAATTCGGGGAGCGTCATTAGCTTAACCTAGCAATTCTTTCTTCCAAATCCGGATGAGTAGAGAAGAGAGCAAAAAATCCGCTTTTTCGTCCCGATATCTTCAACGTTGCTAAAGATTCATGAGCAGTGTCGATTCGTTCGGAATTTTGCAGCAGTCGCTGAAGGGCAGCGCGCATTTTTTCGCGACCTGCTAGGCTTGCTCCTCCGGCATCTGCTCTGAATTCTCTTGCTCGCGAAAAATAGGCCACCACCATTGCGCCCAAGATTCCCAAAAAGATTTCGAGCACAAACGTTATAAGGTGAAAGATCATTGGGCTTGGCGTTTCTTCTTGATCGTCGCTGCGACTGGCGATGGCAGCGCTGATGGCAAAAGCGGCCACTCTGGCGAGAAACATAACAAAGGCATTGATGATTCCCTGAATGAGCGTCATTGTCACCATGTCACCGTTGGCAATGTGCGCCACCTCGTGGGCCAATATGCCTTCTACTTCATCTCGATTCATTGTGCGTAATAGTCCGGTGGAAACGGCCACCAACGATCGGCTCTTTGTGGGTCCAGTTGCAAACGCATTTACCTCAGGGCTATCGTAAATTCCCACTTCAGGCATTACCGGTAAGCGCGCGGCACGGGCAAGATGATGAATTCGTTGCACGAGGTCTCCATAAGACCCGGGGTTTTGCGGATCGATCACCTGCACGCCCATCATCCATTTGGCCGACATTCGGGAAATTGCCAGGGAAAAAAAGGCGCCGCCCATCCCCCAGATTAAGCAGAAGACCATTAAGTTATTATAATCTAGTCCAGACTTGGTGAGATAAGAGCCAACACCAAGCAGAGCCATAACCACGCTAATGGTGGCCACCATGGCGATGTTAACAACAAAAAAGAGGAAGAAACGTTTTGTAATGGCCAAATTTGCCTCCGAAAGTTAGTACGCGTTAGCGAAAATTCCGTAAGAAAATACCACTATTCGCCTGCGTAATGCTAGTGAATGCCGTGAGCCTTGGCTGCTTTTTGGGCGCTCTTGGTAAAACCAAACAATAGACTAAAGGCCATGCTTAGCCAGAAGAGCCAAAAGGCTGGATTCTTGGAATCGTGAAAGTTTACTCCCGAAAAGTGAAAGCCATCAACAATTAGCTTGGTGCCAATAATCCACACCAGTAGATAGGCCGTTGGTTCGAAGCGGGGAAACCGATCTAAGAGTTTGATAAAAATCGATGCAGCGAAGCGCATCATGAGTAGGCCAATAATACCACCCGTCATTACTACCCAAAGTTTATTGGTTAGTGCCACTGCGGTTAAAATCGAATCAATAGCGAAGGCGATGTCGGTGAGTTCCACTATCAAAACCGTCATCCAAAAATTTCGCTCTTTGGACTGGGCGCCCTCTTGTTCTGCTTTTTTTTCTTTGCGGCTGGTCCACCAATAGTGCATGGCAAGATAGACCAAATAGCCGCCACCAACGAACTTCACCCAGGTCCATTTCATTAAGTAGGCCGCCATGCCAATGGCCACTAAACGAAAGAATACGGCGCCCAAGATCCCGTAAAGCAGCGCTTTTTTCTGCTGATCTTTGGGTAGGGTGCTGACGATGAGCGCTAATACCAACGCATTGTCGATGGAGAGAATTCCTTCCAAGAACACGAGAAAACCAATGGCGATTGCGTCATCTAAAGTAATCAGCATTAGGGGATAATGCTGGCTTAAAATTTGGGCGTCAATAGTCCTGGAAAGAAACCGTCGTAGCGCTGCTCTGCGGCTTTCATTATTTCGGCCGGTGCAGGGGGATAGCGATCCAACTGCAGCGTGACTGTGGGATCCTGTAACACTTTAACGAAATTATGGAAGCGATCGTTACCCCTGATGAGGGAGATAAAGGGCCGCTCCTTGATCGGCGCGGCTTCGTCAATAAGCGCGCTATTTTGCATATCTTGATAGAGGAGGTAATACGATTCTTTAACGACCTTTCGTAATGGTTTGTCCGTGCACTTCATAAATACGTTTTTATCGGCAGGGTCTTGTTTGTTTCCAATAATCAAGCATTGGTCGACATCCGCGTCGATGGCAAACTCTACTTTGTCGGCATTCATGTTTTTGGATACATCGGCGCCCCGTGACTGAGATTTTCCCGTGCCTTTAGAATAGGAAGTAGAGGTGTTCCAGGAATCTGTTACGCTAGCGCCCACTCCAATATCTAAGCCCACTTGCGAAAGGAGCGGCACGCTCAATTTTAGACCCGAATTGATGGAGTAACTTTGTGACTTACTTTTTGATTCATCTTGAGATTCAAATGCACTTTGACTGACGCCGGCGGACATCCCCAGCCGAAATCCCTCGGCATTACCATCGATTTTCGCCTGATATACTTTATTCGCGTGTTCCGTAACAACAACGTTTAGATAGCTATCTGGGTCCTTCAGGCACTTTTTGTAAGGAGGAAACCACCAATCGTTTGGATTGAAAAAAATTGCACATAACTTGCTGAGGTCAGTGATGTTTCTTGATTGTAGGTACTTTTGAATATCGAGCGTAGTAGCACCGGCTTTAAGAATGGTAGCGTCGTCCAAAAGTTTGTGTCCTTTGGCTTCTTGAAAAATTTTTACGCTTTTCTTGTTTAGCGCTAAGTTTGGTTTTCGGGCCATTTTCATGCGCTCGTCTATTTTGCTGCCTCTAGGAATCATTCGTAAGGAAAATCCGCCTACTAAATCGAAGGTGGAGATATAGGGTTCGGTGCGTAGTGCTGAGCTTTTATCTAGCGGGACAATTTCTAGGCTAAGATTGGTGCGTGAGCCGACCATTTTGATGTCATCGATCCGAAACTCTGCGGTGGCGTGGATGACGCCCGCCCGAGATTCAACTTCAATAGTATTGGCATCTAAAACCTGAGGATTATCGGGATCTGTAGACTCGAGAAGATATTTGAATAGAAAACGACCATTGCCAGCGCCAGACAAATTCGTCCATCCCTTATCGCGGGTCATTTTACGAATCTTTGGTGAAATTTCGATTCGATAGCGCCTAATGGTCGAAAGGTTCAAATGATCATCGATTTCAAACGTTCGACCCATAAAAGAAAAGAATGATCCCGGCAAAATCATTTCGGCTGCGCCAGCCGTGTCGACATTGGTGGCTGGGGGTTTTCCGTCAAATATTTCATCAATTAGCATCTTGCTCAGATCTTCATAGTTCCAGGGATTTAAATGTACCCAGCGGGAGGTAACCTGGTTTCCATAAAAGGAATTATTGCTTTTTACCTTTAACTCTAAGCGGGAGAGATTTTCTTTGGCAAAATAATCAAAGGGAAAATCTTGACGCCACTTTAAACAGCCGCTTTCGGAATCCGTATTTTTTGTAGAGACTTTTCCATTTAGTTCCCAGATGAAGGGTTGGTTAAAAATGGGTTCATGGGAGATGCTATTTCTTAGACAGGCAACGAATTCTACGTCAAGGTTTTTGGGATTTCCACTGGTGTCTAATTCCTTTACTACCACATCGCTTACGCGAATTTTTCCTACTTCAAAGCCAAATGCCTGCTCTTGAGAAGTATCGGGTTTTTTGCCTTCTAAAAAAGCTACAGTGGAATCCGCTTGGAAAGTGCCACTACGAGAAATAGAAAGAGAGTTAAAGCGACCTAAATTCACTTTTCCTTTTACCGGTCGAATTCCATCTGGACTATTCAGCGGTATCGCTTCGAAGGCCAATTCCAAAACGGATTCGCGGGGAATCGTTCGCAAAAATTTAACCACGGTCTTGGTTTGCACAGTACCATTCACGAATGAAGTATTTTCTTGTTCAATAAAATTTGTTAAGGGAACAATTTTCTCTGAGTTTTGTGCCAAAAACTGAAAACGAATTAAAAACTTACCATTGGTGATCGCTTCTGGTATTTGGGCTCCGTTGATTCCGGTGCGTAGAAGTTTTGGGGAGAAAGAAAGAATAAGATTTCCGTCGGCCACGGCATCTGTAGATCGAACGAGCTCGAGATCAACAGCTATGCTTTCAATGAATAGACCGCCATCGGTAGACGCCACTTGGGCTTGCCCTTTTTGTAGAACGGAAGGGGGAGTTTGAAAACGTAGGTCCCGAAACGCATCGCTCCCTTTTGCCCATGGGTTTACCGCTAGTTTTACAGTCACTCGACCGGAGTGGACGGTAAGAGCCTCGAGCGTACGTTCAATTTCAAAGAAAGTTTCCTTTTGGGTCACTGCAAATGAGAATGTTTCGCTCCAATAGAGGCATCCGTTAGAATCCGTGGCCGCCGATTTAAGTGCAATCTTTTTGTCACCATCAAAAAGTTGAAATTCGGAGCCCACAATGGAGTTCATTACGGCCACATCTTTTACGCAGGCGGTGAAGTGGAAGGTTTTTTCGGTGGGAATGTTGGCGAAAGATCCCTTGGCTGATCCTTCTTCTGTGCTAGCGGAGATTGGATCCACAAGGAAGGTCGAGGTATCGGCGACTTCTTGTGGTTCCTGTCCTTGCGTACAAGATACGAGAAATATTGTGAGGATTGCCCATTTAAAATCCGGCATATGGAAGCTCCAAACTTAGTTCTAAATAATCAAACTGATCTTTTTGGAAGGTTCGCGGCTGTAGAAGCTTGCTACGGCGCGCTTTGATTTCAATCTCAATTTGAGGGAACTCTAATCGGATTCCAGCGCCCAGGCCGCGGCGATTGTTGTGGCCGAATTCGGCGTCGCTAAAGTAGCCAGGGACGGCGTCAGTCTCATTCCGAAACCATTCGAATTTTGGCGCAAGGGAGAATTCTTTGCTACGAAACTCTAATTTGGTGAAGCCGTACAATCCTCGATTGTTGCCTTTGGGGCCTTTGCTATTTTGCACGCGACTTCCACCGAGGCTCCAGAAAAATTGCTGATGGAGGGGGATTTGAATTTCTGGGCCAAACTCAAAACCTTGAAATTGGTAGACGAACTGGGAGGCATTGCCTACGCCGGAGACGGTGTTGCCGTAGAACCGACTATCCTGGGCCATGCCTCTTGTGAGGTTACGAAATTGAAAGTGAGAGGCACGAAGAAAGAGGGCGAGATCGTCTTTTTCGTATCCAGCGCGAATTTTCTGCGTGGCCAGAGTAGGTGTGTTTTCTTTCCCAGTAGCTCGCGTGGAAAAAGTTCTGCTGGTGAGCACCGCGCCCTGCGCATCCAATCCTAAAAAATAACCATTAGATTCGAAATCTGCCCCAGCAAAGATGGCAGGAAAGGTGCCACCGGCCATGAGAATGGGGCTATTGTGATGACTCTGATCGAGCGCGCCCACTTTGAGTAAAAACGGATCGGGGGTCCACGCTAAACTTGCTTCACCGAGAAATAAGCTACTTTTGGGTTCAAACTCGTTGGTAAACAATGCCGAGGACGATCCCGTTTCCAAAGAAAAGCCACCGAGGAAAAAGGCTTGCAGCGAATCCGACAGAGCGTGGTCGACTTTAATCAATCCAAAGGCACTTGCCGTTTTGCTCGAAGAAAAACGGTCGTCCGTGGATCGTCCGGTTAGTCCCGCCTTCCACTGTGCACTGGTCGAGGCCATCGCCATCTGACCGAAAAGGAAACCACAAAACACCGTCGATAAAAATAGAGTTTTCACGTATTCCTTTCGGTAAATAATTGGGGTTTCCTTAAGGCCTAGATAGTCGAAATTATTGGATTGATCCAGGGCGAAAATAACGCTACGCAATATCTAACAAATTCCTGACAAAAGAGTTGTTATCCGGAAGCGTTTAGGGTCGATGAGGCCATTGGAGTTAACAACGGAGTCTAGGTACTTCCAGGAGCCTACGGGAGGCGAAACATCCGCGCCCAGGTAGGAATTTGCTGGGATGTGGCTGCCCCGCAGATTTGCATACCGTGGGGAATCTCCACCAACTCGATCAGATGAGATGGTAGATTCCACAATCCCGAGCGCGCATAGATTCCCGGACCGCTGGAACTCACCACCAACATATCGTTTCGGGCGCGGCGATACTGCTGTAAAAATTGGTTTGGGTCGAAGGGGTACATTACTTTCAAGCCGGCATTGGTTTCCACCAAGGTGCCACCTTGCACTACCGCCCAAATTACGTGATCGGGATGCCCAGTCGAATTTACGGCGCGGAAACAGCCCTGAGGGTCTGTGGGAGCGAAGCCCAATTCCGCGAGGGAAAGACCTTTTCCTAATTGCGAGCCGCCGCGGGGGAAAGCCATTTTCAAAAGTTTCGCGCGGTTGAGATTCTCTTGGTGCGAGAGCAGAATGGCGACTCCCGCCGCCACCATGGCTGCGGAGTTCGAGCTGCCCTTAAAGTTTTCTTCTTTCGTTACGCTCACCAGGGAGTTAGCGTAGAGTTCCGGTTTGGCCAATTTCTGCGAAACACTCGAACGCTCCGAATCAGCAGCTCCTACCGTGATTACGCGGGCGTTATCGGCCGGGGGAAGTAAGCTTTCTTTGCGATCGGCTCGAGCCATGGTTAAGAAATCGCCGCCCACCGTGATGCGCAAGCGATCCTTGGCAGAAAAATTCTTCGAACGATTTTTCACGCGCAGATAGTACAAACCAGGAGCCATCTCCGCGGTGAGAATTTCTCGTGGGTATTTGGAAAATCCTGGTTGATTGCGATCTTCCATCGTCTGGGTAAGATTGGAAGATTGCAGCACGTTCAAGGTGTCATCGGTTAAAACAAAATCCAGGTCTTTATCGGTGCCTTCTTCCACCTCATTGGAGAAAGAATTCCAGCTGAGCACCGCGCGTAATTTGCAATTGCCGGTGGGATTCGTTTCACAGCGAATTCCCACACTTTGGTTGGGATCGGGTAGCGCTACCCAGTCGTCTTTGCCTTCTTTTACAGCGGCATTAAAAGTGCCAGCGCCGAAATTACCGGCGTTGTTGATCCAAAGCGCGCCAGAGTCTACGGCTTTGTTCACTAAGGCGTTAATGAATCCTTTACCGTCGAAGTTTCCACCGTATTCCCAGGTCTGAGAATACAAAATGAGATCCACGCCACGAGCAGATGCATCTTCCACCGCGGATTTTAAGTTGGAGTATCCGTACGTATTATATAGATGGAACTCGGCCGGAGCATAGCGCTCATCGGTGCCACCCAACGACATCAAACTCCAAACGATTTTGGCCATATAGAAGCCGTGAGTTTCTTCTTCTCCCGGCACAGCCACCGGACCCGGATGAATTTGGGTATTGGCGGGCAGGCTTGCACCGATTTCTTCGGCCGCGCCTTTAAAGCCGTTGTCAAAAATTGCGATTTTTACTTTTCGTTCAGGATTTTTGGAAAAGTACGGACGCAAATTCAACTCCTGGATCATGGAATCCAGGTTTTGAAATTGCGCTCCTCGCTCTCCTGCCGTTGCCGGAGCGATGAAAAGCATCAAGAGAGCTAGGAGTCGCTTATTCATGGTCTAGTACCAGCGATACCAAGAATACCAATAGTTGTTATACGAATACGTATAGTACGGTTGGTAGTAGTAGTAGTAGTTACTGTAGTAGTAGGTCGGGTAGTAGTAGTTGTAGTTATAGTTCCAGTAGAAATACCAGCCACTGCTGGAGCTATCGCCATCCAGCTCACCACGACGACCATCGGCATCTTTCAAATCAATGAACTTCGATTCATCGATGGAAGCGCCTTCTTGCAAAAGGTCTTTCGAGTGCAATACGGAAACATTGCCCATTGCGTCTTTTCGAACCACTAAGGTTTGCGGAAGATCTTTGGCCAATCTTTGCGCATTTTTTACGGTTTCTTCGTTATCTAATTCACTCGCCTGAGCCACAGTTGCTGCAGCAAAAACAAGAGCGAATGCTAGTAAGGATATCCACTTTTTCATTCCCAATTCCTCCCAAGAATTATGTTGATGAGGGGGCGGTATATCCCAGCTTGACGTTAAGCGCAATTCACTGAGGCAATTTTCAATCTAGGCGAGCTGGCGCCACGTATGGCTATGGCGGAAGTCTGATAAGTTTCTAGAATAATTGAAATTTCGGAAAGATTCTTTAGATAGAAAAGTGAACCCAAATGAGCTGAGTGCGACTTGAGTCGCTGTTGGCTGTGGGTTTTTCCCCTCGATGACAACGCGTATACACAAATTTTCTATAGGTATACGTGACGCGAGCCGAAAAAACCCATGTGAGTCAATTATATCAAAGTGTTTTTATCGGCTATTTTCTTCTCCTATTAATAGGATGTGGAAATGCCGCCAGCGATAAACGGCCCGCGCGTTCGACGGGAGAGGACACTACTTTTTTCGTATCCAGTATCGAACCCAGCTCCGGTAGTAGAAGCAGCGTGCCTACAGGAATCACTGTGAACTTTAATGCTGTGCCGAACCGTAATTTACTCGATGTGCAAACTCACTATTCGATTCAATGTGGTGCAGATATCGTGCACGCGGCCAGCGTCGATGCCACTACTGGATATTCATCCGTGGTAGCCACTTTCGATCCCATTGTGGTGAGTGCCGGTACCACCTGCACTTTTACCATCGCCAGTAATATCCAGAGCGATTCAGGAGCTCGTTTAGGTGGTAATCGCTCTACTACCTATACCATTCCCTAATCTCTAGTTTGTCTTTTCTCCGAAGAGCGATAGTCTTTTTTTATGAAAGTTCACGCTGAATCTTTGCTGCGCGTACCGCTCGTGAAAAATATGTTGGCGTATCCACTCTCGGCGCGAGCGGTGGATCATCATTGGTATTATCAAAAGGCGACTCCCTCCACCATGAGCGGATTTCAGCCCTTTTCGGGAAAAATTTATTACGGAAAAAATTCCTATTTTGCCGAGTGGCTGAAAGGTCCGGAAAAGTCAGCCAGATTATACAACGTAAATGACAATCTGGTGAAAGAAGTGATGTTTGCTGTGCACGATTCGCTTCATCTTTGGGCCGTGGGTGCCATTCAAAAACTCCGCCCAGAATTAGGATTTGGAACAAAGCCCATCAACCGCGATAACTTTGAAGATTTTATTTTTTGCCACTTATTAACGGAAGCAGTGGCGGTTTGCGGATTAGATTATTGGTACCTCGCTACGGTGAATCTAAATTCCATCTGCGATATCGGCACGAACTTTCATAATCTCACCGTGAACTATCGGGAGGAGGATCTGCCAGAATTTCGCCGATTTTCTCCGCAGTTTCGGGTACAGACGCCGAAGTTTTTGTGGCAGCTCACGCAATTTTATTGCTCCGGAGTGTTTCCGGGATTTTCCGTGGATGACCTCAAGCAAAGTCCCAAATTGCTGACTTGGCTCTCCCATGAGCTGCGCTATGGACAGAACCAGCGTCGTTACGCTCGCGACTGGTTTGCCTTTCTATCGCGTGATAGCCGCGTGGAAAATTTTGGGGAAGAAGCAGTTTCCTGCGAAGAGAGTTGGAAGGCGGAATTAACGGAATCTCTAGGGAAATTATTATGGGACCATGTGAAGGGACCGAAACGGATGAATTTCCACCCGAGCAAATGGAATTCGCAGTGGAAGGCGCCAATGGAAAAGCGTCCTGACTTTCGCTTTATCAACCTAAACTCACTCGCAGCGCGCACGAAACCCACCGACGAAGATTTTGAGTTTTATTTTTATCAAGAAATGGTGCGCAGAGAGTTTTCGGCCTTTCCTGCCGAAAAGGCTGACCTCCTAGATGAAATCCGCCGGCAGCGTGACTGGTCTGGCGCGAAAAAACTTTTTGGTGCCCTACCGAAGGTGGGAAAAACGCGAGAACCACGGGATCTTTTCGTCTTGCCATGAATACATTGGAAATATTTCGCAAAATTCTTTTAGGCGAGCCGATCGAAAAGGTTTCTCGCGAGGAAAGAGAGCTAATTTCTCATCATGGACTGGGGGCGCGGGCCTTTCGGCTGCTCCCGCCGCAAGGACAAAAGGAATTTTTTCCCGCTCAACTCTATGTGGTGCAAAGGCGTGCCTTGTTTGCCCGCGAATTAAAGGAACTCACTGCGCTCTTTTCGCAGGTGGGGATTCAGCCCATTATATTGAAAGGGCCCGTCTTAGCAGATCGCTTTTATCCTCGGCCAGAGGATCGGCCATTTTCCGATTTAGACTTTCTCTTCGATCCCAAGGATCGTGAACGCGTGGGCAAGGTTTTGGAAAAGGATTTCGTGCGGATACCACAAAAGCGTTTTGCCGCGAATGAGCACAAAGAGGATTGGCAGAAAAAAACCAATCCAGACGTCAAAGTGGAAGCCCATTATGGCTTAGGAGAAAAATTTCCTAGCGGATTCGAAAAGGTGGAATGGCAGGGACTTTTTGTGCTAGCGCCTCACGATGAATTTCTCTTTCTGCTATGGCACGGATTTGTGCAACACCGAATGCAGAAGTTGATGTGGTTTTTAGATCTTTTCTATCTTTCCCGAAATATTAACTATGCAGAAATTCGCCTTCGGTGTGACGAGTTCGAATTGCGGCCAGCGCTCCAAATGTTTCTCCAATGGCTTGAGTGGCTGCAAGGAGCAGGGAACGCTGATCCGTATTTGGAGCGAGTGATCTTGGCGAAAAATGAAAATCCCATTCAGGCGGCCAAGATGCGAGCAAAACTTAACGGCGGTTGGTGGAACCTGGCGCGATATGCCTGGCAAAGAAAATTTTCCAGCGACGAATTCTAGACACCAGGGTTTTTTCAATTTGCCAAACTTTTCCAAAAACTTCCTCGATTGGGGGGTCTACTTGGGTAAGTGCATCACCCTTAGTGGTGAGGGGATTTTCTTTGATCACGCGATGAAGACAATACTGCCGACCAAATCGGGCCAAGATAATATCGCCAATCTTCGCTTCCTGACGATTGCAGGTGCGAAGATGAATGCGATCGCCTTTGACTACTGCCGGAAACATGCTCCCGCCAGTGGCCTGGATAGTGATTTCGCCTTCCTCCGCCAATACTTCGGCGAGGAGTTTCGTTTTTTCTATTTCCACGACTCCCCCAAATAATCAGCGGCAGAAGGACTTTTGGTGAAATGAAATTCTTCCATGGGGAATTGAGTTTGCGCGCTTAAATCAGCGAGAAAAGAAAAATACGTATTCATTTTTTCTGGTAGCCACCAGGTGCCGAAGGTAACTGGCAAAAGTCGAGTTAAAAGGGCCTGCGGTTTTTGCAGACGATTCTCCCCGGACTTTTCCAAAAAATACATTCCACCAATTTCAACGCCATCGGTGCGTGAGCGCGGGAAGGTGCCATTCCAAGGCGTACCGAAGACCCACCATTTCCCATCGATCTTTTGAATCACCACGCGGTCGTCGGAAAAAATCTTGCCAGCACCAAGCCTGTTTTCCAAAAGTTCGGCGATGGAACTTTTCCCCGCACCAGAGTCGCCCAAAAAAAGGTAACCCTTGTTTTCGTGGAAAACCGCCGAGGCGTGCATCAATGCCGCGCTCCCCAGAAACTGACAAAGGTGAATCATGATGGTCTGTTCATAGGGATAAAAAATCCACGGACTTTCCGGAAGCTGCTTCCATTTGCCATAG